>CAUJGC010000524.1 GCA_963169075.1 Myxococcota bacterium | reverse complement strand
CGCTGCGCTCGCTCGCCCCCCTCCCTCGCTTTGCTCGCTCGCCAGCGACCCGTCGGTGTCCCCCCGTCACGGGGGGGACCGGCCCCGTTCCTCCTGAGAGCGAAGCGAGCAGGAGGTTACGGGGCCGGGGGGGTCGCGTCGAGGGCCTGCTGGATGAGGTCGCGCTCTTCGCCGCGGGCGTTGGGGAGGGCGGCGCGGAGGCGGGCGGTGGCCTCCTTGAGGTTGCGCTGCTTGTGGAGATCGATGATGGCGAGGCGGGTGGTGGCGAGGTTGGCGAAGGGGGTGTTTTTGAGGAGGCGCTGGTAGAGGGTGGCGGCGTCTTCGAGGTGTCCGAGCTTGAACTTGACGTGGGCGAGGTTGACGAGGAGGCGCTCGCGGTTCTGCTTGTCGGCGCGCTGGATGCCGCGCTCGAGGGTGATCTCGGCCTCGCGGAGCTTGCCGAGGCCCATGTAGAGGAGGCCGAGCTTGCCGAGCATGGGGGCTTCGGGGCCGAAGTAGCGGAGGAGGAGGGAGGCGCGGAGGCGGGTGAGGAGGGCGGCGTGCTCGCCGCGGGGGAAGCGGAGGGCGAAGTCGCGCTCGAAGTCGCGCCACTGGCGCGCGGCGAGCCCGGGGAGGATGATGTAGTAGAGGGGCATCCAGAGGGAGAGGACGCCGAGGACCCAGAGGGGGACCTTGAAGAGGAAGTAGAGGACGAAGAAGAGCCCCAGGCTGAGGGGGATGAGGGCGCGTCGGAGGTCGAGCTGGAGTCGTCGTGCCATGGTGGGCTGGGGCAGGGGTGGAGGAGCATCGCCCGGCATGGGGCTGGGAGAGGGTAGGGCGGTGGTGTTCATCTGGCAAGCCTGGGCGAGGTGGGGAGGGGGCTTCCTCCCGGTGGAGAGACGCGCGGGGGAGGGATGACTTGACAGGGGGAGGGCGGTTCCGCTTGACGGGCGGGCGCATGTGGCTACACATGGTGCGGAGCGCCACGACGGCGCGGAGTTTGCGGTCGCGCGCAGGCGCGCATGAAGGATGAGGAGCGAGGTAGCTGCGATGATGGGTGATCGTTTTGATAAGCGTCTGGTTGAGCGTCGTCTCCGACAGGGTGTGATCACGGAGGAGGAGGTGGCGCGTCACCTGAAGGAGCTGCGGGACGTGGCGTCGCAGTCCACGCGGGTGGAGGCGAAGCTGGAGCCTGTGAACTTCGGCCGCGTCGATGAGGATGACGACGAGGACGATGAGGATGATGAGGACGAGGACTAGCGCCAGGCGCGCGAGGAGGTGAGGCTATGAGCGGTGCCGATCGAGGGGAGGAGGAGCGCGGCTTGCCGCCGCTGGACTTCTCGGGGTTGATCATCTCGTATGCGACCTCGGCGTTGATCGATCTGGGGGCGGCGCCGGACCCGGAGACGGGGGCGATGCGCCGGGATCTGATCGCGGCGCGCCACACCATCGACATGCTGGCGATGCTGGAGGAGAAGACGCGGGGGAACCTGACGGCAGAGGAGGAGCAGCTCTTGACGAAGCTGCTCTACGACTGCCGCATGGCCTACGTCAACGCGCGCAAGCGATGAGGCGCCTTGGGGCGTGGTGCCTCGCGCTGGTGGTGCTTGGGGGGTGTCGCGACAAGGAGGCGCTGGAGGCGCCTCCTGGCGTGGCCGGGCCTGCGTCGGCGCCGCTGGCGCGGATGGAGGACGGTCGTCCGTTCTCCTTCGCGCCGCTGGTGCGCGCGTGCAACCCGGGCGTGCTCAACATCTACAGCGAGGTGGAGGTCGCGGACTCGCCGCTGCGGGACTACCTCCCTGCGCCGCGTCGCGAGCGCTCGCCGTCGCTGGGCACGGGGTTTGTGGTGGACGCGGCGAAGGGGTTGGCGCTGACGAACCACCACGTGATCCGGGGCGCGTCCTCGGTGCGCGTGCGTCTCTACGACGGTCGCGAGCTCTCGGCGGAGATCGTGGGTGTGGACCCGAAGACCGATCTGGCGCTGCTGCGGCTGGTGTCGCCGCCGGCGGAGCTGGTGTCGCTGCCGCTTGGGGACTCGGACGCGCTGGAGGTGGGGGAGTGGGTGCTGGCGATCGGGAACCCGCTGGGGTTCTCCAGCTCGGTGACGGCGGGGATCGTCTCCGCGAAGGGTCGCAGCGAGGTGCCGATGGGGGGTGAGGCGACGTATGTGGACTTCATCCAGACGGACGCGTCGATCAACCCGGGGAACTCGGGCGGTCCGCTCTTGAACATGTCGGGGCAGGTGGTGGGGATCAACACGGCGGTGAGCCGCGAGGGGCAGGGGATCGGGTTCGCGATCCCGATCAACATGGCGCGCGAGGTGCTTCCGCAGCTGGAGCGCTTCGGTCGGGTGTCGCGGAGCTGGCTTGGGATCTATGTGGGGCCTGTAGGCGAGGCGGCGGCGAGCGCGGCGGGGTTGGAGCGCGCGCAGGGGGCGGTGGTGCGGCGGGTGATCCCCGGCGGTCCTGCGGCGGAGGCGGGGCTCCAGGAGGGTGACATCATCGTGGGCTTTGACGGGGAGGAGGTGCCCGACATCGCGGCGCTGCGCTGGAAGAGCGCGGTGGCGGGGGAGGGGCACCGGGCGCGGCTCCGGGTGCGTCGCGGGCGGGAGGAGGTGGAGGTGCTCCTGACGCTGGCGCGCAACCCCAACGAGTAGGCGGGCCACGCGAGGCGGGGAAGTTGTGGCGCGGCGCTCCTTCTGCTAGTGTGGGTGATCGTGCGCCCAGGGGGAGCGTCGGCGTCGCAGAGCAGCCGCGGCCGCGAGGGGCGGCCCGCTCTTGTTGAGGAGAGCCATGCGCGAGGAGAAGAGCCCGATGGAGCAGAAGGTGCGTCGTTGGAAGGCCGGGTTGGCGTGGTGTGTGGCCGCGGGCTTGCTCTGCTGGGGAGGGATCGCCTCAGCGCAGGATGAGATGGACTTCTCGGAGGACGGCGGCGGCGAGGAGACGGGCGGGGGGGAGGGCGGCGGGGACGAGTTCAACTTCAATGTGGAGGAGGTGGTGGAGTCCACGCCGCAAGGCGAGGGTCCGCCGATCACGGGGTTGGTGCTGGTCGCGGACGCGGAGACGGACCCTTCGCTGGCGGCGGAGCTGACGGACGTGTTGATGCGTGAGCTGGACAAGGTGAAGAAGGTCCGGAACACGCCGAACAGCAGCCTCCAGGACAAGTTTGCGGCGCTGGGGAGTGAGGGCGCGGTGGAGTGTGCCTACGACACGCTCTGCCTGGCGAACCTGGGCCGTGATCTGGGCGTGGACTTCCTCTTGATCGGTCGCCTGACGGGGACCTCGGGGAGCTACGGGATCAACCTGGATCTGGTGGATGTGAAGGCGGGCGCGGTGTCGAAGTATGTGACGCGCTCGGTGCCGGGCGGCAGCGCGGAGCTGGAGAAGGCGATCGTGGACAGCTTCCCGCGCCTCTTTGATCTGAACACGGGCCGCCGGAGCAAGGAGCCGGTGGCGGAGCCCGAGATCGGGACGGTGCAGAAGACGCTGGCGTGGACGACGGCGGGGCTTGGGTTGGTCTTTGTGGGGACGGGGATCTACTTTGGTCTGGACGCGAGCAGCATCGAGGACGAGCTCTCCAGCGGCGCGCGCCGCGCGGAGGCGCCGCAGCCCTATGTGCTGACGCAGAAGGCGGCGCAGGCGCGTCTGGACGACGCGGAGGGCAGCGCGCTGCTGGCGAACGTGTTCTATGGGCTGGGCGTGGCGGCGGGCGGTGCGAGCCTGCTGCTCTTCTTGATCCGTCCGGGGTCGGACATCGCGACGGAGGACCAGGCGTCGTGGCAGGATCGTCTCCAGGTGGCGCCGACGGTGAGCGCGGAGGGTGCGGGGGTGTCTGCGGGCTTCACCTGGTGAGCCGTGGTTCAGTGGAGCGCGAGCGCAGGCGAGGGCCGCGCTGGCAAGAGGTCTTCCAAGCGAGAGGAGCCGAGCGGTGCGACGAACAAGGATGTCGGTGTCCATGATCAAGCTGGCCGTCGTGTTGGCGCTGGGGCTGGGGTTGGGCGGATGCATCATCAGCTTCGACGCTGGCGAGGAGAACGCGTTCTCCTGCCAGACGAACGCAGACTGCATCTCGCCGCTGGTGTGCAACATCACGGACGGGGCGGAGTTCGGGGTCTGCGGCCGCGCGTCGGCGTCGGTGAACAACCCGCCGGTGCAGTGCACCGACATGGACGGTGACGGCTTCGGTGAGGGGGATTGCGAGCCGGACTGCGACGACAGCGACCCCACGGTGTATCCGGGGGCGCTGGAGATCTGCGACGGTAAGGACAACGACTGCGACTGCCTGGAGGATCGGGCGAGCTGCGCGTTGGAGATGATCGATGAGGTGACGAGCTGCGCCGAGGACGCGGACTGCGCGGAGCTGGCGCGCCAGCCCGAGGCGAGCAACGGCATGGCGTGCATCGAGGGCGAGTGTCGCTTCAAGTGCACGCTGACGCTGGGTGTCTGCGCGGGCTCGACGTCGGAGTGCACCACGTCGCGCGACGAGGTGACGGGGGTGGTGACCGGCGAGGTGGTGCCGTGCGCGTTGAGCGGCGCGTATGGGCCGAGCTACGCGAACACCGCAGAGGAGCAGGAGTCCTGCGACGGGCTGGACAACAACTGCAACGGCCAGACCGACGGGTCGAGCCAGTGCACGCTCTGCGATCCGGCCAACCCGCGGGAGTGCTCCAGCGACCAGGGCATCTGCAGCAAGGGCATCCGCCTCTGCGAGGACAACATGCCGGGCGCGTGCGTGGATCCGGACACGCAGGAGCCGGTGCAGGAGCCCGAGGAGGAGGTCTGCGACGGCCTGGACAACAACTGCGACGGCGTGGTGGACAACATGCCGAACAGCTCGGCGGCGGGGACGGCGTGCCCGGATCGCTGCCCGTTCGGGATGGTGCTGGTGACGGACGCGCAGCAGCGCGCGTACTGCGTGGATCGCTACGAGGCGAGCCGCCCCGACGCGACGGCGTCGAGCGCAGGGACGCAGGAGACGTACGCGGAGAGCCAGCCGGGCGTGTTGCCGTGGACGGGGCTGACCATCGAGCAGGCGCAGAACGCGTGCCGCGGGTCGCAGGGGAGCCCGATCCGGGCGCGCAAGCGCCTCTGCCTGCTGCGCGAGGTGGAGTTTGCGTGCGCGGGCGCCGACGCGGAGGCCTACCCCTACGGGGCGGCCTACGACGGGGCGCGGTGCAACGGGCTGGACGCGGGGGTGCTCGCGGCGGCGCCGACGGGGCCGACGGCTGACGGCGCGGATCAGGACTTTGCGCAGTGCGTGACGTCGCGTCCGACCGAGGGCATCTTTGATCTCTCGGGGAACGTGGCGGAGTTTGTGGTGCAGGGCAACCTGCCGCGGCTCTTCGGCGGCTCCTTCCAGAGCGGGATGGCAGACCTGGCGTGCGGGACGTCGGCGGACGGCGCGGGCCAGTCGGGCGCGCACATCGGCTTCCGCTGCTGCTTCGATCCGTGAGGTCGCGGGGCGCGTGAAGGCGTGGGGGGCTGGAGGTCGTTGACCTCCAGCCCCTTTGTCTATCAGCCCTGGGGGGCGAAGACGAAGGTCTTGGCGACGGTGACCTGGCCGCCGTCGGGCTTGGGGAAGACCCAGGTCTTGACGCGGGAGGTCATGCAGGCGGTGACGCCGCTGTCGCGGAGGGTGTCGGAGCCGACGCCGACGCGGCCGACCTTGCCGTCTGCCTTGATGGTGATCATGAGCTGGACCTTGCCCTTGAGGCTGGGGTTCTTCTTGAGGCCGCGCTCATAGCAGCTCTGGAGGCCGCTCTGCTGGCTGCGGAAGATCCCGGCGACGGCGCTCTGGTCGATCTTGCCGACGGGGCCGGCCTGCTCGACGTTCTTGATGCCGGGGCGTCGGGCGTTCCTGGTGGGGTCGGGCTGCTCCTCGGCGGGGGGCTCGGGGGGCGTGTTGAAGGCGAGGACGAGGTTCTTGGCCTGTCCGAAGGCGTAGTAGCCCATGCGCTCGCCGTCGTTCTTGGCGGCGGTCTGCTGCTGCTGGTTGAGGCGCTGCTGGAGGGCGTCGTCCTGCGGCGCGGAGACCGGCGCGGAGGTGGGCGCCGACGCCGCCGCCTGATCCGGGGGGGGCGCTGCGGGGGAGGAGCAGGCCGCGAGGGCTGCGATGAGGAGGAGCGGGGCGGCGATGTGTCGAGCAGACATGCGGGCTCCTGGGCTCGCGGGGGGAGGAGCAGGCGTTGGGCGCCCAAGGCGATGAACACGATGCCGCGCGCTTGTATTCGGCGCTCGCGGGTGCGTGCAGCTGAGGAGAATGCGCTGCGCGAGACACGGGTGGGGGTTCCAGGGGGCGCTGCCCCCTGGCCG
>CAUJGC010000523.1 GCA_963169075.1 Myxococcota bacterium | reverse complement strand
ACGAGCGCCCAGGCCGGCGGGATGATGGAGGCGGTGACGACGAGGACCAGGAGGAGCCCGAGCAGCATGTAGAGCATCCCGCCGAAGCTGGTGGCGATCTTGGAGGCGTCGTCGCTGTCGAAGCGGGGGTAGAGGGCGCCGAGCCCCACCCCAAGCCCCGCCAGGCCCAGATCCAGCGCCAGGATGACGACGGTGGACACCAGCGCCAGCCAGCCCGAGGCCCCGATCATCCAATTGGAGGCCAGCGTCAGGACCAGGCTGATCACCACCAGCGGCACCGCGCCGGTGACCCACTTGGAGAGCACGAAGTGGTGCATGGTCTGCGGCGAGGTGCGGATCAACCAGAAGGCGCGACCCTCCAGGGAGATGGCGGGGTAGAGGAAGCGCACCCCGACCGAGGCCACGATGAAGCCGCAGAGGCCGATGTTCATCACAAAGAGCCCGAAGGGGCCGATGATGCCCCCCTCCCCCAGCGAGCGGAAGTAGCGGAAGTTCAAGAGGTAGACCACCACCAGCGCCACCAGGAGGACGAGCTGGGACCACTGGGCGGTGTCGCGGATGAAGATCCGCGCGTCCTTCGCCATCATCTCGCGGGTGGGGCTGAGGCGCCCCGCCCGCGCCGCCAGCCGCGCGATGGCCCGCTTCGCGGCCTCCGGGCCCGACGCCCGACGCCCCGCCAGCCAGCCCCCGGCGCGCTCCAGGCCGCCGCCCGCGTGCCGACCCTCCAGCGCCTTGGAGAAGCCCGCGAAGTGCCAGCGCCGGAACCCCCACGCCCCCAGGAAGTAGAGCCCCCCCGCCGTCGTATAGAGCCCCGCCAGCGGACGCCACGCCTCGCCCAGCCCCTCGCCGCGCAGCGTCGGGCGCAGCGCCTCCATCGCCCAGGCCGAGGGCCACCAGGAGGTCGTCGGCGTCCCAAGCGCCGCGAACATCTCCATGGTGTTGCCGAACTGCTTGTCCCCGAGCAGCTCCTCGGGGTTGATGGCCCGGAAGAGCACGAAGAGGACCACGAAGACCAGCACCCCCAGGAAGACCATCACGTCGCGGGTCCGGTGGGCCGGCAGCACGTTGGTCAGCGCCAGCGTCACCAGCGAGGCCAGCGACGCCGACATGAAGCCCAGCGGCGCCAGCACCAGCGGCAGGAGCGCGTAGTAGTCCCACCCCGCCCCGAAGAGCACCCCCGCGTTGATGAAGACCGGCGCGGCGAAGAAGAGGGGCATCCAGGCCGCCAGCCCCACCGTCTCCAGCAGGCGCGCCGTATAGAAGGACTCGGCCCGGATGGGCCGCGACATGAGGAGCTGGAGATCATCCGAGAGAAAGAACGTAGAGAACGATATAATGACGCTCGAAAAGAGCAGCATCGAGGTGATGACCAGCAGGAGCAGATCCAGCGTCTTCTCGACGATCAGCTCCCCGATGGGCTCCACCTCCAGGCAGCGCGAGAGGAACCAGCTCGACCCCAGGTAGACCCCCACCCCGATCAGCGCCCCGAAGAGCAGGAAGAGCGCCACCTTCCCCCGCGACTCCCCGCTGGAGCGCGGCGTGTTGCGGAGCTGACGCCACTTGGCCCCCAGCAGATGACCGATCATACCCCCTCCCGCGACGCGATGAGCGCCTCCAGGCGATCCTGGCGGGCCGACTCGTCGTCCTCCTCGGTGATCTGGAGGAAGATCTCCTCCAGGCGCGCGTCGCTCCCCTGCTCCGCGCGCAGCGACTCCAGCGTCCCCAGGCGCACCATCTCGCCGTGGTGCATGATCGCGATGCGGTCGCAGAGCTCCTCGGCCACCTCCAGCGAGTGGGTGCTCAAGAAGACCGTCATCCCCGCGTCGGCGCAGATGTTCCGGAAGATGCGCTTGATGAGGCGCGCGCCGCGCGGGTCCAGCCCCACCATCGGCTCGTCCACCACCAGCACCCGCGGGCGGTGCAGCAGCGCCGTCGCCACCACCAGGCGCTGCTTCATCCCGTGGCTGAAGTTCTCGATCAGCGAGCCCCCCCAGGGCGCCAGATCAAAGAGATCCAGCAGCTCCTCGATGCGGCGCGCCGTCTCCTTGCGCTCCAGCGCGTAGAGCCCCGCCACAAAGCGCATGAACTCCACCGCCGTGAGCTTCTCGTAGATGTAGGGCCGGTCGGGGATGAAGCCCACCTGACGCTTCGCCTCCACCGGGTCCTTCGCCAGATCGAAGCCGCCGATGCGGATCACCCCCGCGCTGGGCTGCAGCAGCCCCGTGATCATCCGCAGCGTCGTCGTCTTCCCCGCCCCGTTCGGACCCAGAAAAGCAAAGACCTCGCCGGCCTGCACCTCGAAGTCCAGCCCCTTGACCGCCTCGAAGCCCCCGTAGACCTTGCGGAGCCCCTGCACCTGGATCATCGCCTGCGTCGTCGTCATGGCACCACCTCAAGCTGGAGCTGCCCGATCACGCGGAACATCTCCATCTGGTCCTTGAGCCCCCCCGCGATGAAGCGCAGGTGCCCGATATCCGCCGGAAACTGCCCGAAGGTCGGATCGATGGCGACCCACCCCTCCGCCCAGACCTCCACCCAGGCGTGGTAGAAGAAGCGGCCGTGGCTCCCCAGCCACGCGATCCCCACCGCCATCCGCGCCGGCACCCCCACGCTGCGCAGCAGCGCCGTCGTCAGCGTCGCGTGCTCGTTGCAGTCGCCGCGCCGCGTCTCCAACACCTCCAGCGCGCTGGGCACGCCGATCACGTTCTCCTTCTCCAGCGCCTCGTGGACCCACCCGCTGAGCTTGCGCGACACCTCCAGGATCGGCCGCCCCTGCACCTCCCCTGGGCTGGAGACCCCAAGCACCCGGAGCGCCTGGCTCTGCACCTTCGGATGGTCCGACTGCACCAGCACCTCGGGCCGCGTCGCCGCCAGGAGCTGCGCCGCCTCCTCGCCCTCCCCCGCGAGCCGAGGCTGAAGCTCCGCCAGCGTCAGCCGATCCCGCCCCTCCAGCGGCTCCACCCGCAGGCGGAGCACCCCGCCCTCCCCCGCCGCGTCCGGGGTCCACTGCTGGCGCCCGCCCTCCAGCGTGAACCCCACAAAGTCCAACCCCTTCAGCCGCACCGTCGCCTCCGGCGCCTCGCCGGGGAAGGGCGCCCCGGTGGGGCGCACCGCCACCGCCTCGATCACGTCGTCCGCCGACGAGGCCGTCCCCGTCGTCAGCCCGTAGCGCGCCTCCGCCTCCGGCTCCCGCAGGCCCACCAGCCCCATCGGCAGCTCCTCCTTCAGCACCTCCCCGATGGCGTTGGTCCAGACATGCAGCGCCGTCCGATCGAAGCGCTGCACCAGGTGGTAGGCCTCCACCTCCTCCCCCATCACCGGCATCACCTCGGTCCCCACCAGCTCGATGGTCACCTCGCGCTCGCTCATCGAGGCCGGATCAAAGAAGGGCATCGCCACCGGCTGCCCCGGCTTGAGCTGCCCCGACGCCAGCATGTGGCGCATCGAGAACGACATCCGCGGCGGCTCCTTCAGCGTCACCCGCTCGGTCTGCACCGAGCCCGCGCTGTGGAAGTTCACCACCACGTCCCGCCCCTCCACCGACCCGTCGATCCGCATCGTCGCCGGGCCGCTCTCGATGGTCATCTCAAAGGTCCGCAGCACCATGTCCCGATCCAGCTCCCCCTGGAAGTCCGTCTCGATCTTGCGGCGCGTCTTCATGACCGTCATGTGCAGCACCATCCGGCTCTCCAGGTGGAAGCCGTCGGCCCGAAGCTCCTTCTTCATCTGAAGGTAGCCCACCTTCTGATCTTTCAGGTAGATGCCCTGCCACTCCTCCCCCTCCCGGAACCCCGCCGCGATCTCCTCGGGGGTCAGCGCCAGCCGCTCCGGCGCGGCCAGCCCCAGCCCGTCCAACGCCAGGCTCCCCAGCCAGGCCGCCCAGGCCAGGACCACCACGACGCCCGCTACGTCAAACCACGTCCGCTTCACGACGCCTCCTCCCGAGCCTGTTGACAGCCGCACCCGCTTCAGGTCCACTCCCCTGGACGTGGCCCCTGCGCTGCATCATGCCCCCCTGCCTCCAGGAGATCCATGACCACGCCACAACGCACCCGCTTCTCCATCAACCTCGCTGGCTTCACCGCCGAGCTGGAGGGCGAGCGCACCTTCGTCGAGGACCTCTACCGCAAGATCGTCCGCGACGTCGGGCCGCTCATCGCCGCAGGCAGCGACCCCCAGAAGGCCCGCCGCGAGGCGCCCAAGGCCGCGCCGACCGCCCCCCGCGGCGGCTACACCTGGGTCTACCTCACCACCCACCTCTTCAACAAAGTCTACGTCATCGACCACACCGCCTTCGAGGCCAGCGTCCTCGGGCGCTACTTCGACGTCCGCCAGGTCCGCCGCGTCTACCTCAACGCCGAGCGCACCGCCCAGGCCTCTGGCCTCACCGCCGGCAGCCGCACCCTCTGGGCCGAGTTCACCGAGGAGGGCAAGGCCCTCCTCCGCAAGACCGGCGACACCCAGGCCAACCAGGCCATCCCGCGCCGCTGACCCCACCTCACACCCCCGGCAGCCGGAAGAGCCGCCGCGCGTTGGCCGACGTGATCGCCGCCAGCTCCGACGCCTCCATCCCCCGCAGCGCCGCCAGCCCCCGCAGCGTGTGGGCCACATAGGCCGGCTCGTTCCGGCGACCCCGCATCGGCGTCGGCGCCAGGTACGGCGCGTCCGTCTCCACGAGGAGCCGATCCAGCGGCGTCGCCTTCGCAACCTCCTGGATCTCCACCGATTTCTTGAAGGTCACAATCCCCGAGAACGAGATGTACATCCCCAGCGCCAGCGCCCCCTCCGCCAGCGCCGCCCCGCCGCTGAAGCAGTGGATCACGCCGCCCACCTCGGCGGCGCCCTCGTCGCGC
>CAUJGC010000522.1 GCA_963169075.1 Myxococcota bacterium | reverse complement strand
CGCCGGTCCAACCCCTACCTTGTTTGTTTTTTTTTTTATTTTATTTTGTTTTTTTTTTTTTTTTTTTTGGTGGGGCGCCCCGGGGGGGGGGGGGCGCGCCCCCCCCGGACCCCCGTTGTCCTGGCGTGATCATCTCAGCCTCCGAGCTTGAGGAAGAGGTCGCGGGCGTTCTCGGCGGTGAGCTGGCGCACGGAGGTGACCCGGTCTGCGAAGCGGGCGACGGTGTCGGGGCGGAGGGTCTGCTGGCCGACATCGACGAGGACGGCGTAGATGGAGCACTCCAGGCGTCGCTTGGCCTCCAGGAAGCGCTTGAGCCAGACGTCGCTCAGGTGGGCCTCGCCGTCGGTGATGAGCACGATGTCGCCGCCGCGGAGGGCCTTGTCGCGCTGGAGCGCGGCGAGGGCGGCGTCGAGGGGCTGCTGGAAGTCGGTGCCGCCGTTGGGGAAGTAGCGGGCGAAGGCCAGGACGTCGGCTGTGCGGACGGGGGCCGCGGCGAGCGAGGCGCCGCGCGGGGGGGCCTGGGCGAGGGCGAAGCGGCGGAGGTCGCTGGGCTGGCCGGCGAAGGTGATGACCTCGACGGCCCGGCGCTGGCGCCGGGCCAGATCGAGGAGGGTGAGGGCGACCGCCTTGGCCCACGTCTCCTTCTCGCCGCGCATGGAGCCCGAGCCGTCCAGGCAGATCACCACCGGGCCGCGGCCTGCCTTGTCGTCGCCGCGGACGGCGACCTGGAGGAGCTGGCGCTCGGTCATGCGGCGCAGCACCTCCAGGCGGAGGGTGGGGTGGAGGAGCATGGCCTGCTCGGCGGGGAGGGCGCGGCTCAGGTCGTCCCCGAGGGTGATGTGATGGACCTCGGCGGGGCGGCGCTCCAGGGGGGCGGTGCGGAGGCCGCGGGCGTAGTCGCGGAAGGCGCCGGTGAGGTCGGCCAGGCGCTTGAGGGCGGGGTTGTGGGCCAGCTCCTCGCCCAGCTCCAGCGCGGCGGTGGCGTCCTGGGCGCCGTCGGCGCCGAAGGCCGCGCCGTGGGTCTTCGCGTAGGCGGCGGCCTGCTCCATGCGGGCAGGGAGGCCCGACACCACGTCCCGGAGGGCCGTCTGGGCCTGGGCCTGCTGGCGGTCCAGGCGGAGGCGCTGCTGCTGGAGGAGCGCGCGCCGCTCCTGGGTCGCCCCCTGGATCGCGTCCCGGAGGTCCTCCTGGACGGCGTGGAGGGCGTCGGGGTCGAGATCCTCCCGCGCCTCGCTCATGGCGTGGAGCGCGTCGCGCTGGGCCTCCAGCTCCTCCAGGCGGGCCTCGGCCTCGGCCAGCCGGGCCTCGTCCCCGAGGCTCTGGGCGGCGCCCGCGCCGTGCTGGGTGAGGCGCTGGAGCACCCAGGCCAGGGCGCGGGTCGCGGCGAAGGTCGCCCGCGCCTCGTCCAGCGCCGTCTCCTGGCGCAGGGCAGCCAGCTCGGGGGCCTGGGTGAGCCCGTCGAGGACCTGGCGCGCCAGCGCCGTCCGCCCCTCCCACGACGCCTCCGGCGCGCGGCGCGCGAGGTTGAGCTTGAAGAAGAGGGCGAACACGTCCAGCGCCAGCGCCTCGAACCCCGAAGGGTAGAGGGCCAGCCCGGCGCGGAGCTGCTCGGCCAGCGCCGGGCTCGCCGCCCGCGCCCGGTCGAAGGCCGCCCGGTCGAAGGCGTCGATGTGGAGCAGGTTCACCCTACACGCCCTCCTCCAGGATGCGGCGCTGGATGCCCTCCAGCTCCTCCATCATCCGCCGCAGCTCGCTGGTGCGACGCTGGCGGCCCTCGGCCTCGCTGACCAGGGCCGCGAGCGAGGAGCGCAGCCGGTTGAGCTTGGTGTGGGCCTCGATGCCCGCGCGCATCGCCGTCTCGGCGTCGCCCCAGGCGCGCAGGGCGTAGCGCTCGACGTCCCGGGCCTGGGCCAGGAGCGCCCGGGCGCGCTCGTCGTGGCCGTGCAGCACCTCCTCCAGCACGCTCCGCACGACCTCGGCCTCCTCCGGGGCGCTCCAGAGGACGTGCTGGAGGTGGAGCAGCTCCTCGGAGGTCACCGCGCTCCGCCCCGCCAGCAGCGCGAAGGCGCGCAGGAGCCCCAGCGCCCGGCGGTAGCGGCGATCCGAGCCGACGAGACCCTTGGCGTGCAGGAGGCTCCGCACCTGCACCAGATCCTCCAGCACGCCCTCGGGCACCCGCACGCGCCGGGTCTGCTCCTGGAGCAGGTGCAGCTCGGTGAGGGAGAGCGTCGTCCGCGGCCCGCCGGGGCTGGGCTCCTCCATGCGGAGGAGCGCCTTGAAGTTGTCATCTTTTTTGATGTAATTTACATTGTATCTGAGCAGGAATCGATCATAGAAGGCCAGCAGCTCGCTCTCCTCCGGCAGCTCGTTGCTGGCGGCGAAGAGCGTCAGGAGCGGCGCGCGCACCGCCCGCCCCCCGTTGTGGAAGAGGCGCTCGTTGATCAGCGTCAGCAGGGCGTTGAGGATCGCGCCGTTGGCCTTGAAGATCTCGTCCAGGAAGGCGATGTGCGCCGTGGGCAGGCGCCCGTCGGTCACCCGCTCGTAGCGGTCCTCCTGGAGCGCGCGCACCGACACCGCGCCAAAAAGCTCCTCAGGCGTTGAAAAACGCGTCAGGAGCCAGCCAAAATAGTGCGCCCCCTGGACCCGCTGGCAGACCTCGACGGCCAGCAGGCTCTTGGCGGTCCCCACCGGCCCCAGGAGGAGCAGGTGCTCCCCCGCCAGCAGGGCCGCCAGCGCCCCCAGGAGGATCTCTTCACGCTCCAGAAGCCGCGCCTCCAGCTCCCGGCGGATCGCCTGGAGCTTCGAGAGCGGATCGCCCGCTGTCCCCATCCCACCTCCCTGGTCATCACCCGGCCGTCCAGCGGCCGTCGCAGAGGAACGTATGGCCTCCCCCCCGGATTTCAACGCCTCGCAGGTTGTCGAGCTGCTCCGCGAGCGCCTGCTCGCGCCGCGCCCCGAGCTTGAAGATCTCGCGCCCCTCCTGCAAGCCGTCGCCGCCGACCCGGCCTTCCTCCCCGCGACGACCTACCTCGTCCACCAGGCCCGCCGCGCCCTCCAGAGCGACGATCCCGCCGCCTGGCCGCTCCTCGCTCTGGCCCTCCAGACCCTCCCCCTGCACCCCGATCTCCCGCCCCCCGCCGATCTCCTCCTGGCCCTCCCCCGACACCCCAGCCTCCCCGATCCCGCCTTCCAGGCGCTGGCACACCTCCTCCGCGCCGGGCGCCTCGACCCCCTCGACGTCATCCCGCCCTTCGCCCAGGCCCTCCGCCGCGCCCAGACCCACGACGGCCCCCTCCAGCTCGTGATCCTCCTCCACGCCCGCGCCTTCGGACACCCGCCCGTCACCCCCCTCCTGGAGTCCCTCAACGCCTGCAGCCGCGGCGCCCCCGCCTGGGACGGCACCCTC
>CAUJGC010000521.1 GCA_963169075.1 Myxococcota bacterium | reverse complement strand
AGGGCGGTGCAGAGCGCCACGTCGCCGCAGAGGTTGAGGGCCTGGCCGTCGGCGCAGGCGTAGCCGCTGTTGGTGCCGAGGTCGAAGGTGCTCCCCAGCTGATCCCCGGTGGACCAGATGATGTTGTTCTCGTAGTCGAGCTGCGCCATCGTCGCGTCGTCCGCCGTGGAGCCCGGCGCGAAGGGGCCGTAGATCTCGGCGGCGAAGGCCGCCGGGCCCGTGACGCTCATCGCGTCCATCTCGAAGATGTGAACGCCCGCGGTGAGCTGGACCGGGACCATCCACCAGTAGCGGAAGTTGACGTAATCCAGGAAGTTGGGGCCAAAGATGGGCTGCCCGTCGATGCGCACCCGCATGACGTCGTCCGCGCCGATGCCGACCACATACTCCCCGTCCTCCTCCACCGTGACGCACCGGCTGAAGCCGATCCACTCGTTGATGGGCTCCATCTGGCCGCTCTGATCGTTGCCGTTGGCGTCGCAGCCCCAGAGCCCGATGGTGTTGAGGCGGCTCCCGTTGCCCGAGGAGAAGCCGTCACGGAAGAAGCTGTGCCCCGTCACCACGGTGTCGTCGTCCACATCGGCCAGGTCAGCCCCCGGGAAGCGCACGCCCAGCGCCCCGTAGTTGCCGTTGCGGCTGCCCCGGCAGACCCGCAGCTCGCTGCCGTTGTACTGGGCCTCCTCCTCGACGAAGCGCTCGCAGGCGTCGCCCGCCGCGTTCAGCTCAAAGCCCTCGGGGCACGCGCATGTGTTCACGCACGCCTCTTCGCTCATCGCGTGGATGGGGAGGAGGGCCTCGTCACGGGAAGGAGCCGGGTTGCCCTGAAGCTCCAGCAGGTGCTCGATCGGCACCAGCTGGCCCTCCTGATCGTACCCCAGATCCCGCACCACCACGCTGACGCCGTACTCGCCCGGCTCGCTCAGGGCGAAGGTCGCGCAGCTCTCCAGCCCCGCCTCGGTGGACTGCGTCTCCACCGACGTCACCTCCCCCGCGCCCGACACCACCGACCACGCGATCTCCAGCGGGTCGTTGTCCGGGTCCGAGGCCACCACGCAGATCGTCGTCTCCCCCTCGCAGGTGAACTTCGACGGCTCGTAGCGCACCGCGTCCAGGTGCGGCGGGTGGTTCACCGCGCCGATCACGTCCAGACCGCCGCTCTCCTCCCCCGCGCACTGGCTGATCAACAGGATCTCGGTGGTCTGCCCGTCAAACACAGGCACCGCCGAGGCCGACGCCGCCGCGCAGTCCGCCGACGGCTCCCCGCTCTCCTGGAGCGGCTGCACCACCACGTCGTAGCAGCCCGCGTCCAGCCAGAAGAACGCGTCCGCGAAGTGGTGCGTCGAGGCCGCGTCAAAAGGAGCGCCCTCCAGGCCCACGTTCCCGCCCGGCAGCACCAGATCCTCCAGATCGCGCACCACCGTCTGAGACACCAGCGGCTCCAACGCCTCGCCGCTCAGGCAGTCCACGCTCGTGATGGTGTACTCCATCCGCGCGATGTCCGTGTCGGCCAGCGTGTCCACGGTCAGCGCCATACCGGCGCGGCCCGCTGTCGGCGCCTCGGAGACAGGCGCAGGCGCAGGGGCCTCGCCGCACGCCGCGAGGGTGGCCGCCAACCAGAGGCCCGAGAGCAGCGCGGAGGGGGTTCGTAGCGTCTTCATGGATCGTCCTCACCTTGAGGGGGATGTGCGCGACGCCGTACGCACCTGCACCGGGCGGTGCAGTGCGGCTCAACATGGCGTGCGCTTCACCCTCTCCGGACGACCGGTCCAGGGGCGCGTTGCAGGGCCGTGGTGATTTTTTTCAGCCCTCTTCGTCGAGGACCTGCTCCACCTTGGTCAGCGTATAGAGGAGGCGGCCCACGATGACGTCGATGGCCTGGGTGTTCTCCCCGCCCTCGGGGATGATGAGGTGGGCGTGCTGCTTGCTCGGGCCGACGTGCAGCATGTGCATCGGGCGCACCGTGTTGTAGTACTGCGCCTGGATCGACCGGATGTCGCGCCCGCGATGCAGGATATCCCGCTTGATCCGACGCATAAGCCGGATATCATCGTCTGTATCCACGTAGAGGCGGAGATCAAACATCTCGCGCAGCTCGGGCACCGAGAAGAGGAGGATGCCCTCGATGACGATGATGGGGTGGGGGGCGACGGCGACGGTCTGGGGGGTGCGGCTGTGGGTGCTGAAGTCGTACTGGGGGCAGGCGACGGTGCGGCCCTCGCGGAGGGCGCGCAGGTGCTCCACCATCAGCTCGTTCTCCAGGGCGGCGGGCTCGTCGTAGTTGAAGCTCTGGCGCTCCTCGGGGGAGAGGTGGGCGTTGTCGCGGTAGTACCAGTCGTGCTGGACCATGATGGCCTGCGCGCCGAGGGCCTCGACGATCTTGGTGGCGACGGTGGTCTTGCCGCTGCCGGTGCCACCGGCGATGCCGATGAGGACGGGGGTCGTGGGGGTGGAGGGAGTCATCGGAGCTACCTGGAGGGAGGGTTGGGAGGGAGCGCCTGCGGCGCCACGCGGGGGGATCTAGCCGATGCAGGGAGCGCGGGTCAAGGCGCCCCCTCCAGGAGACACCCTGGCGGGAGGTCAGCGGCCCGCAGCGCCGCCCACCCCGCCGGGCTGAGGCCGCACTCGCGCACGTCGAGGCTGCGCAGGCTGCGCAGGCGCGGCGCCGCCGCGGCGAGGGCGCGGGCGCCGGGATCGCCCAGGGAGCAGCCCACCAGCGAGAGGGCGGCGAGGGTCGGCGCGCCAGGGCCCTCCAGGAGGGCCTGGAGGCCGTCGAGGCCGAGGGGGTTGTCCGCCAGCTCCAGCGCCCAGGGCGCGGGGCGCGGCGCCGCCGTGAGCGCCGCGGCGCCCGCAGGGCCGAGGGTGTTGCAGGCCAGGCGCAGCTCCGCCAGCGCCGCCAGGCGCGGCCAGGACGCCAGCGCCGCCGCGCCCTGATCTCCGATGAGGCAGCACGAGAGATCCAGGCGCTCCAGCACGTCGAGGCGCGACGCGTCCGCCAACCCCTCAGCGCCCCGGTCGCCCACCGGGCAGCGGGCCAGCTCCAGCGTCCGGAGGCCCCGGGCGAGCGCGGCGTCCGCCAGCGCCCAGGCGCTGCGGGCGCTGAGGGGGTTGGAGGCGAGGCCGAGGCTGGACAATCTTTGTAACACACCTTGATATATCAGCTCCATCAAGCCGTCGTCGTGGATCGCGTTCTCGCGCAGCTCCAGCGACTCCAGCCGACACAGCGCCGGGGACAAGGCCAGCGCCCTCAGCCCGGCGTCGCCCAGCCGGCACCCCGAGAGATCCAGGCGCGTGAGGTGCTGGAGGTGGAGCGAGCGAACGCAGGCCGCCGAGAGCGGCTCCTCGGCCCGGAGGACGCGGCAGAGGGCGAGCCAGGGGGCGTCGGGGAGCGACGCGTCCGCGTCCAGCGCCCGGAGCGCGTCCGGCCAGCAGGCGAGGTGATCCTCGGCGTACTCCAGCGCCACCCCGAGGCTCCCCGGATCAGGCCAGCTCCGGAGGTGATCGAGGAGCAGCGTCCAGGTGATCTCATCCGGAGCCGAGGCCAGGAGATCGCGGAGGTGCTCCCAGGCGAGGTCGAGGTGCATAGGCGGCGGCTCCATGTAGGTTGATGTCGCAGGAGAGGCGACCTCTGCCCGGCGCGGGGAGGCCAGATCCTTCTAACGCCGGGCGGGGTGTGATATGCCCCTTGGGCCGGGGGCGAGGGTTGTGGTATAGCCGCCGCCCCCAGAGGCTCGCGTGCGTTCGGGACGGCGCCCAGCCTCGTGCAGCGCAAGGACACCAAGAGATCCATGGCCAAGATCATCGCCATCGTGAACCAGAAGGGAGGCGTTGGGAAGACGACCACCGCCGTCAACCTCGCCGCGTGCCTCGCGGGCATGAACCATCGGACCCTCCTGGTGGACGTGGACCCCCAGGGGAACGCCGGGAGCGGCCTGGGCTTCGCCAAGGACGACATCGCCGCGTCGATCTACCACGCCCTGATCGGGGAGCGCCCCACCCAGGAGCTGATCCTCCCCACCCGCGTCGAGCACCTCGACCTGCTGCCCAGCAACAACGACCTGGCCGGCGCCGAGGTCGAGCTGGTGGGCTGGGATCAGCGCGAGTTCCGCCTGCGGGACGTCCTCACCGAGCTGCGCAAAGACTACGCCTTCATCCTCATCGACTGCCCCCCCAGCCTCGGCCTCCTCACCGTCAACGCGCTGGCGGCCGCCGACACCGTGCTGGTGCCCATCCAGACCGAGTACTACGCCCTGGAGGGGCTGGGCCACCTGCTCAACACCATCGGCCTCATCCACGAGCACCTCAACCCGGGCCTCGCCATCGAGGGCATCCTGCTGACGATGTTCGACCGGCGCACCAACCTCTCCCAGCAGGTCGCCGGGGAGGTCACGGGGCACTTTGGAGAGCTGGTCTTCGAGACGGTCATCCCGCGCAACGTCCGCCTGAGCGAGAGCCCCAGCTTCGGCGTCCCCATCACCGTCTACGACGGCCAGAGCGCCGGCGCGCTCTCCTACATCGCCCTCGCTGAAGAGTTCCTCGCCCGCAACGCCGCTGCCTGACGGAAGACCTCGCCCTATGACGCTCCAAGACAAGAACAGCAACCGCAAGGCCCTCGGGCGCGGCCTCGGCGCGCTCATCCCCGGCAAGTCCGCCGCCAAGGCCAACTTCTTTGAGTGCCCCATCGAGCGCGTCGAAGCCCAGGTCGGCCAGCCCCGGCGCCTCTTCCGCGACGAGGCCCTGGAGGAGCTGGCCGCCTCGATCCAGGCCAACGGCGTCATCCAGCCCCTCGTCGTCCGCGAGGACGGCCCCGTCTACCGCCTGATCGCAGGCGAGCGGCGCCTCCGCGCGGCCCGCCTCGCCGGTCTGACCAGCGTGCCCGTCGTCATCAAGGACGTGGACGACGCCGAGGCCTTCGAGCTGGCCCTCATCGAGAACATCCAGCGCGAAGACCTCAACCCGCTCGAAGAAGCCGAGTCGTATCAGCGGCTTATGGAGGTGCGCTCCTACACCCAGGAGCAGCTTGCGCAGCAGCTCGGCTGCTCCCGCTCGACGATCTCCAACGCCCTCCGCCTCCTGCGCCTGGAGCCGGACGTGCGCCTCCTGATCGAGGACACCTCGCTGAGCGCCGGCGCCGCCCGCGCGCTCCTGGCGGTGGCCGATCCCGGCGAGCAGGTCGCGCTGGCCCGGGCCTCGGTCGAGCACCAGCTCGCCGTCCGCGCCATCGAGGCCGTCGTCCGGCGGATCAAGGACGGCGCCGCCTTCCCCGACGCCCTCGACGCCGAGCTGAACCCCGCCGCCGAGATCACCGCCGAGGCCGCCCCCCTCCCCTCCCCCGCCGCGCCGATCGAGGCGGCCAGCGACGACGCGCCCCCCGCCGACGACGACCGCGGCGAGGACGCCCCCGCGGTCCTCAACGCCGACGACCTCCAGGCCGACAAGCTCCCCGAGGACGCCAGCGCCGCCGATCGCAAGGAGATCCGCCGCTGGACCGAGGATCTGAGCGCGCGCCTCGGCGCCCGCGTCAAGATGAAGGTCAAGGGCCGGCAGGGCTCCATTCAGCTCCTCTTCAACGACCGCGACGAGCTGGAGGCGCTGCTTCGGCGCCTGCTCACCCAGGAGGTCCCATGAGCGACGAGCAGCCCCCCCCCGCCCCGGAGCCCGAAGCCCACGCCCTCACCCCCAACCCCGAGCCCGGCGGCGAGCGCTACAAGAGCCGGATCGTCATCCGCCCCAACGGCGAGGTCGTCATCGAGAACCTCTCCCTGGAGCTGATGGAGCTGGCCGAGGCCCTGGACCCCGACGGCGCCATCGCCTGCGAGCTGAACGAGCTGCTCCGCTCCCCCATCGTCCGCGACGACGAACCGACGTCTTGATATCTCAAGACATCAAGACATATCGATATAGGCACAATCTAGATACACCGAAGGCACGTCAAAGCCGGATGATGGGCGGGAGATCATCGGGCGGCTCCTCGTCGTCGTCCTCGCCTCGGACCTCGGCGGCGACGGCGCGGCCGACCTCCTGGAGCTTGTCGAGGACGCGGCGCGAGGTCTTCTCGGCGGCGACGCCGAACTTGAGGGACTTGCGCGAGAGCTCCTGCGCGACGGTGGTGGTGCGGATCACCAGCTCGCCCTTGCGGCAGACGATGGCATAGACCAGCACGGTGCGGCGCCCCAGGACAGCGGCCGCGGCGCCGCCCAGGAGGCCCTCGGTGTGCTTGCGGACGCCTTCGAGGCGGTGCAGCTCGACCCGGAGGGTGTCGTGGGACTCCTGGGTGAAGGCGGGGCCGCTGCGGTCGAGGGTCTTGAGCAGCTCCTCAGCCTGGAGGAGCCGCCCGAAGAGGGCCTGGATCACCAGGAGGAGGAGGCGCTGGAGGACGCCGTCTGCGAGCCCTTCGACGTCGCGGAGGAGGCGGACGCGGATGACCTGCTCCTCCAGCGAGAGGGAGACGTCCTCGAAGCGGGCCTGGACCCGGAAGGTGGGGCTGTGGAGGAGGAAGGCGGCGCCCTGGACCTCCAGCTCGAAGTAGCCGTCATAGAGGCGCATCTTGAGCGTCTCCAGGCGGAAGGGCAGCTCCTCGTCGAGGCCGGAGCGCTGGAGGATGGTGTTGAGGGCGTCCTCGGGGATGGCGACGTCTCCTGCGGCCATGCGGCGCAGGAGCGGCAGGGTGTTGAGCGCCTGACGGCTGCGCTTGAGGGCCTGGTTGAGGAGGCGTTCCGCGAGGGGGGTGGAGGCTGGCATGGGTGGCGCTTTTGGGGTTATGGTGTCGGCGCGCGGCAGGAGATGTGGCGGTCGCGCGTCCCTTGGCCCCACCGCTGGGGTGCCTACGCTTGGGGAACGTGGTGACCGCCACGGCGATTTCAAGTCACGACCTTGAGGGAGAGCAGACGATGACGACCCCACCCGTGAACACCGAGCGAGACTATGAGGCCATGGAGGCGCGCAGCGCCCAGCTCCGCGCGCAGGTGCTGGAGACGGCGCACCGCATCATCGAGGTGGTGAAGCGCGACATCGAAAAATTCGCGGAGCGGGAGTCGCGCTGGCGCTTCCTCCGCCACCTGGACTTCGCGGAGGGCCTGAGCGACGCGCAGATCGCCACCCTCAAGCGGGCGCTGAAGGCGTACGCGGTGGAGGCCGGCGAGGAGGTGAGCCGGCGGCTGGGCGAGGAGTCGGCGTGGATCAAGGCGGAGCTGCCGCGAGGCGGCAACGCGAAGACGCTGGAGCACAACGAGGCGGTGTGGGACGGCTTGCAGTCCATCGCGTCGGGGTTCGCGGCGGTGCTGGAGCGCTTCGGCTTCCCGGCGGACCCGCCGCCGGAGGGCGGCGAGGGCGCGGGAGATGATCGGCGCTACCGTCTGGTGTACCGGACGCCGGTGTACTTCCTGGACGGGGTGTACTGCCCGAGCTTGATCGAGTCCTACTGGAGCCAGCTGGGCGAGATGAACAAGCTCGACGACGCCATCGAGTCAGCGAGCTCCGAGACGCGGAGGAAGAGCCTTGAAGAGCGATGGAACCGAAGCTGAGTCCAACCCGCCGCCGCTGATCGCGCACCCTGAGCACAAGACGCACCTCTACCTGATCCGCCACGGCGAGACGGAGTGGAACCGGGAGGGTCGGATGCAGGGTCACGAGCCGGTGAGCCTGAACGCGCTGGGGCGCGAGCAGGTGGCGGCGACGGCCAGCGCGCTGGCGCGCGCGCGGATCGGGCGGGTGATCGCCAGCCCGATCCGCCGGGCGGTGGAGAGCGCGGAGGTGCTCTGCGCCGGGATCGGCGTGGAGCCGAGCCGCATCGTGCTGCACCCGGGGCTGGCGGAGTTCGACATGGGGCGGTGGGTGGGGCGGACCTTCATGGAGCTGTGGGGCGAGGGGTCGATCCAGAGCTACTGGGAGGATCCGACCCACACGGTCTTCCCGGGCGGGGAGTCGATGGCGGCGATCCAGGCCCGCGCGGTGGCGGCGGTCAACGCGCTGGTGGCCGAAGGCGAGGGCGGGCGTGTGGCGCTGGTGACCCACGGCGGGATCGTGCGCCTGCTGCTCCTGAGCGCGCTGGGGATGCCGCGGAGCCACTACCACCGGGTCTGCGCCGCGAACGCCTCGGTGTCGCACGTGGAGCTGGTCTGCGGGCTGCCGCCGCGGGTGCAGAGCATGAACGTCACCTACCGCGTGGCGGGGGGCGACGACGAGCAGGTGTCGTGAGGGTCTACCTGGACTACAACGCGACGGCGCCGCTGCGCCCGGAGGCGCGGGCGCGCGTCCTGGCGTGCTGGGACGCGGGGTGGGGGAACCCGGCGTCGGTCCACGCGTCCGGGCGCGCGGCCCGGCGCGCGCTGGAGGAGGCGCGGGCGGAGGTGGCGTCGGGGGTGGGGGCGGCGCCCACGGTGGTGGCCGTCACCACCGGGGCGCGCGCGGGCCAGGCGGCGGGGGGGGGGGGGGGTGCGCGGGCGGGGGGGGGGGGCCGGGGGCGCCGCG
>CAUJGC010000520.1 GCA_963169075.1 Myxococcota bacterium | reverse complement strand
CCAGACCCCCATTTTCTGGAGCCGCGTCGGGCATTGAAGCGGAGGCTCGGTCGGTTTATGATGCGGCTGTGTACCCCTGGCGGCGAGGCGGCGATGCGACGGCGCGTGATGTGGCGGTGGATAGGTGGTCTGGGCGTGCTGATGGGGCTCTCGTGTGCCTCTCCGGCTCCGGTCGCCGATGGCTGGGCGGCGTTGAGCGGGCCGCCAACGCCGCGCCCGCAGGCGGGGGCGCGGTGGGACGGTGCGACCGTCCCCGCCGAGCTGGATCGCATCCGGGCCCGCTTCGGGCTCCGGGCGGCGGAGGAGGCGACGCTGCGGCGCGAGGGCTTCGTGGTGCTGGATCGGCTGGGTTGGACATCGTATGCCCACGCCTACCACGTGATCCACCAGCTGGAGCTGCCGGTCTATGTCTCGGCGGACTCGCTGCTCCACGCGCTCTTCAAGCTCTATGAGACGACGCTGGAGAGCCTGGAGCGCGAGTCCATGGCGCCTCGGCTGGCGGCGGTGATCGAGCGTATGCGGGGGGCGCTCCCCTCGTGGAGCGCCGGCGTCTCGCCGCAGCTCGCCGCCGATCTGGATCTCTATCTGGCTGTGGCGGCCTCGCTGGGGAGCGGGGAGGCGCCGCGGCTGATGCTGGGCGGGGACCCGGCGGAGGCGTCGCGCTGGGTGGAGCGGCTCCTGGCGGCCTCGGGGGCGGTGAGCGGGTCGATCTTCGGTCGGGAGCGTGAGGTGGACGCCTCGGCGTGGAAGCCGCGGGGGAGCTACGCGGGGGACGCGGCGCGTGAGCGCTACTTCCGCCAGGCGATGTGGCTCTCGCGGCTGGAGTTCAACGTGGTGACGCGGGACGGCCAGTCCTCGACGCGGGTGCTGCGGCAGGAGGAGACGCCTCGGGAGGCGCTGGCGGCGTTCGGGCTGGCGGAGCTGGCCGAGGCGTCGGGCGCGCTGGAGGAGGCGGAGGCGCTCCAGGAGGTGTGGGGGAGCTTCGCGGGGCGTCGGGAGGACATGGGGCTGCGCGATCTGGCGTCGGCGCGGCAGCGCGCGGGGGTGAAGCGCCTGGATGAGCCGGACGCCTTTGAGCGGCTCAAGGGGGCGATCGGGGGGAGCTACAAGCGGACGACCGCGATCCACCTGCACCCGGAGGGGGTGGTGGATCAGCCGGTGATCGCGACGCTGCTTGGGCCGCGGATCACCGCCGATACGGAGGCGATCAGCAGCCTGGCCCATGATCGGACGGAGGGTCGCTACCACCTCCACGCGGGGGACGTGGGGTCGCTGCTCGGGCTGCCCGCAGGGCGGCGGCTGGCCGCCGAGGACGTCGCCCGGTGGCCGGCGCTGGAGGCACGCTACGCCGAGGGAGGGGAGGCGATCCGTCGGAGCGCGGCGGAGGACGGCGATCTCTACGCGGGGTGGCTCGGGGTGGTGAGGTCGCTCGGTGAGGCGCCGGAGGGGCACCTGCCCGGCTTCATGCAGGGGGCGGCGTGGGAGGAGGTCCGGCTGAACAGCGCGCTGGTGGGCTACAGCCAGGTGCGCCACGCGAACGTGCTGCTGGTGGGCGAGCCCTATGGCGCCGCCGGGTGCGTGATCCCCGACGGGTGGGTGGAGCCGTCGCTGGCGACGCTGGACGCGTCGCTGGCGTGGGTGGGGCGGCTGCGCCAGGCTCTGGAGCGCCTGGGCTACGCGCCCGAGGGGCTGCCGCCCTGGCAGGAGGAGACGAACACCCCGGAGGCGGGCTCGGCGCACGCGGCGCGGGGCCCTGCGCTCCTGGGGCGCTTTGAGGCGACGCTGCGGGCGCTGCGCCAGATCGCGGCGCAGGAGGTGGCGGGGCAGCCGCTGACGGCGGCGCAGCGGCGCTACCTGGCGATGATCTCGGAGCTGGTCCCAGCGGGGACGGACAGCGCGCCGGAGTTCAACGGCTGGTATATGCGGCTCTTCGAGTCGCCGCAGGCGGCGTTGAGCGACGCGAGCCAGATCGCGAGCTACTACACCTCGGGGGAGACGCAGGAGATCGCCTACCTGGGCGGCGGCGGGCCGCGGCTGGGGATCTTCGTGGTGGACTCGGACGGGGGGCCGCGGGCGGTGGTGGGGCCGGTGGCGGCAGGCTATGAGCACCACGGCCCGACCAGCGCGCGGCTGAGCGACGCGGAGGCCCGCGCGCTCCCGGCGGTGAGCGCGCCCTGGCGCGCGCGCTGGGCGGTGTCCCAAGGCGAGGGCCCGGCGCTGCGGCTGGAGCACCAGGACGGCGAGGTGCGGGTGGAGGGCGACGCCGGGGGGGCGAAGGAGGTGCGGGTGGTGGCGATGGGGCACCACGGGGAGGAGCTGCAGCGCCTCACGCTGGCGATCCAGGGCGCGGGGCCGTGGACCGGGCGGATGAAGCTCCCCGAGCGCGCCGACCCGGAGAGCGGCAGCTCGTGGCCTGCGGAGGTGGAGTTCATGCGCGTCGAGGTGGGGGACTTCACCCAGTGGGTCGAGGTCGGCTTTGGCGGGAGCGTCTACCTGGAGCTTGGCCCTGGGGCCGACGGGGGGGAGGGCGTCGAAGATGAGTAGAAATGCACATCAATTCAATTATAAATCAACACACAAAACACCCAGGAGGAGCGTCCCCATGAAGCGAAGCGTGACGTGGTTGCTGTGGGTGGCTGCGCTGCTGCTGGCGTCGTCGCCCGTCCTGGCCCAGCCGAAGCAGGTCGGCAAGGCGCTGCCCGGGGCGAGCGCCAAGGGCAAGGGCAAGAAGAAGGTGAAGGAGGCCGCGAAGGCGGAGCCCTCGGTGCCGTTCCGCCAGACGACCTCGCTGGAGGTGCGCAAGACCTTCGAGGCGGCGGGCTGGACGGTGGTGAGCGAGCCGATCGTGCAGGATCAGCCGGGGCTCCTGGGGGTCGTGTACCCGGTGGTGCAGGGGGCCGCGGGGGGCTCGGTGTCCGTCCACGAGTTCGCAGACGAGTACGCGGCGGACATCTTCCGCAAGACGATGCGAGAGAAGGGAGCCGACGTCGCGCTGGACGGCTCGCGTGCGCTGGCGGTGCTGATGCCGACCGATCAGGCGGCGGGGCGGACGCTCTTTGTGCTGCTGGAGCGCTCCAGCGGCGGGAAGCCTGCTGGCGCGCAGGCGGACGCGGCGGCCCAAGGCGAGGCGCCGGACGTCTCGGCGGTGGTGTCGCGGCTGACCCCCAAGGAGCTGCGCCGCCGGATGGTGGCCGAGGGGTGGACGATCCTGGAGGACTCCATCTCGGATCAGAAGATGGAGGGGGTGATGGGGACGACGCTGCCGGTGGTGCGGGGCAACGTCGGCGGGGCGGTGTCGCTCTACACCTACGATGAGCCGAGCACGGCGCAGCTCTTCCAGGACGCGATGCAGAAGCAGGGCGCCCAGACCGGGCGGAGCCAGGGGCGCGTGCTGACGGTGCTGATGCCAGGCAACGACGAGATCGCGGCGGAGGTCTTCGGCGCGCTGATCGGTGACGCCCCGGCCGCAGCGGCGCAGGAGGAGGACGACGAGGAGGGGGTCGTGCTGGAGGTGGAGGCGGATCATCCGCCGCGGATCGGGGTGCGGGCGCTCTCCAACGAGGAGCTGCGCCGTCGGCTGGAGGCCGGGGGGTGGACGGTGCTGGGCGATCCACAGCCGAGCGACAGCCCGACGATGCGGGGCTACACGCTGCCGATCGTGAAGGGCTCCCGCGGCGGTGCGGCGTCGATCTACGAGTACAGCGATCCCGGCGCGGCGCAGAGCTTCGAGTCTTCGATGGTGCGACAGGGCGCCGCGGCGCGGCGCGAGGGCGGCAAGGTGGTGACGGTGCTCTTCCCCGGCGACGCAGACGCCGGCCAGCGTCTGATGCGGTGGCTGCTGGGTGAGACGTTGACGTTTTAAGCTGAGGAGGCGAGGCCATGTGGAGTCGTAGCAGGGCGCGTGTCGGGGCGTGGGTGGTGGGGTTGGGGTGTGCAGCGGCGCTGCTGCTGGGTGGCGCGGCGGAGGGCGCGGCCCAGGAGGAGCTGTGGCCGAACCTGATGGCGCCCGGCCCGCAGCTGGGGTCAGGGAACAAGGACGTGGCGGTGGTGGTGGGGATCGAGGACTACTGGCAGGTGTCGGACGTTCCGGGGGCGGTGGGGAACGCGCTGGCGTGGGTCCGCTTCCTGCGCCAGGACGTCGGGGTGCCGCAGCGCCGGATCAAGATGCTGCTCAACAGCGACGCGACCGCGGAGAGCATCGAGAAGGTGGTGGATGAGGCCTCGAAGGAGGTCGAGCCCGGCGGCCGGGTGTGGTTTGTCTTCATCGGCCACGGCGCGGCGAGCAAGGACGGCAAGGACGGGGTGCTGGTGGGGGCTGACGCGCGCCAGAGCGCCGACAGCATCTACAGCCGGAGCGTGTCCCGCGAGGCGATGCTTGGGAAGCTCTCGCGGAGCCGGAGCGCGCAGGTGGTGGCGGTGCTGGACACCTGCTTCAGCGGGCGGACCACGGAGGGCGGCGCGGTGGCGACCGGGCTCCAGCCGCTGCTGATCCGCAAGGAGAGCGCGGTGAAGCCGAAGGTGACGGTCTTCACCGCGGGGCGCGGCGATCAGTTCGCGGGGCCGCTCCCCGGGGCGTCGCGGCCGGCGTTCTCGTATCTGATGCTTGGGGCGCTGCGGGGGTGGGCGGACGCCAACCGGGACGGCCAGGTGACCGAAGGCGAGGCGGTGGATTACGTGGATGAGCAGCTGGCCTTCCTGCTCTCGGGCAAGCGGAGCCAGAGCCCCGAGCTGTGGACGCAGGATCGGAACAAGCCGCTTCTGCGAGGCCGCAGCCTGGAGCGCGGCCCCGACATGATGCACCTCATGCAGCGCATGTCGGGCGACGGGGGGGTGGCGAAGCCTCAGGAGAAGCCTCGGGAGGCGCCCCGCGAGGTGGCCTGGGAGGCGCCGCCGGTGAAGCAGGAGGCGCCTGCGTCGCCGCCCGTGGGCGGCAACCTGAGCGGGATGACCTTCGACGTGCTCCAGCGCCGCGTCGCGGCGATGGGGTGGCAGGTGCTGGACAACCCCAAGGTGCAGCGCAACGGCAGCTACAGCGGCCTGACGCTGCCCATCGTCAAGGGGGAGGTGGGCGGCGCGGCGTCGCTCTACGAGTACCAGGACCCGGCGGCGGCCCGGGCCTTCGACGAGGCCATGCGGAAGCAGGGCGCGGCGGCGGTGCGCGACGGCAGCCGGGTGGTGACGGTGCTGATCCCGGGGGACGCCCGGGCCTCGCAGCGGGTGATGGAGGAGCTGCTGAGCGGCGCGGCGCAGGCCCCGGCGGCGCAGCGCGGCGGCGCCGGGATGAGCGGGCTGACCTTCGAGGGGCTGCGCCGCGCGGTGCAGGCCGACGGCTGGCAGGTGTTGAACGAGCCGCAGGTGCAGCGCAGCAGCGCCTACAGCGGCTTGACGCTGCCCATCGTCAAGGGAGATGTGGGCGGCGCAGCGTCGCTCTACGAGTACCAGGACCCGGCGGCGGCCCGGGCCTTCGACGAGGCCATGCAGAAGCAGGGCGCGGCGACGGCGCGCGACGGCAACCGGGTGGCGACGGTGCTCTTCCCTGGCAACCCGGCGCTGGGGCGCGAGGTGCTGGGGCGGCTGCTGGGCCAGCCGGGGGGGCAGGCGCAGGCGCCGTCGGCCCAGAGCGTGCGCACCTTCACCCACGCGATGCTCCAGCAGCGCCTGGAGGCGGCGGGGTGGACGGTGCTCGGGGAGCCCTCCCGCGCGGACGCCGGCTCCTACCGGGGCGTCACGCTGCCCATCGTGAAGGGGGCCAAGGGCGGCGCGGCGTCGATCTACGAGTACGATGATCTGGAGGCCGCCAAGACCTTTGAGTCGTCCATGCGCCGCCAGGGCGCGGCGGCGCGGCGCGAGGGCGGCAAGGTGATGACGGTGCTCTTCCCCGGGGACAACGCGACGGCGGAGAGCGTGCTGCGCGGGCTGCTGGAGGGTCGATGAAGCCAGGCGTCAAGAAGGACAAGGACAAGGAGCGCGGCGGGCGCCTGGACCCCGAAGGGGCGATCCGGGTGCTCTTCGCGCTCCTCCCCCACGGCGGCTCGGTGGAGCGCGCTCCGCAGGGCTTCGGGCTCAAGGCGCGGGGCGGCCAGACCTTCAGGACCTTCTTGCAGCGCCAGCACAACCGCGGCGCGGTGGAGGTCCGGGAGGACGGCACCTTCATATGGCTGAGAAATCCAAACACAGGGGAGCGTCTTGACACGCTCTCGCCCGAGGACGCCGCCGCCTCCGCCGAGCGCTCGGTGAAGGCGCTGGTCTACACCGGGCGGATGCCGGCGCTGGAGCGGGCGCGGGTCTTCTTCCTGGAGCTTCGCGGCGAGGACTTCGCCATCACGCGCCGGGACGCCCAGGCGGGCTTCACGTCGCCGCTCTCCGCCCGGCGCTTCGTGCAGGAGGAGCTCTGCCAGCGCCACGGGGTGATCCGCCGGGTGGGGCGCCGCCGCGGCGGCGCCGTCGCCTACGCCTGGACCAGCAAGGCGTTCGAGCTCTGGGGCCACCTCCTGACCGAAGGCGCGGCCACCGAGGCGCGCCTCGACGCCCGCGTCGTCGAGGAGGCCATCGAGCGCGTGCTGGCGACGGTGGCGCCCTTTCGCCTGGGCGATCGCCTCGACATCCTCCAGCGCAGCCTGGATCGGGTGCGCGGCGAGTTCGGGGCGGAGGAGGAGCCGGGGTAAACCTCAGCGGCCTGTGTGGCCGAAGCCGCCCTCCCCGCGCGCAGACTCCGGCAGCGCCTCGCACAGCTCCCAGCTCAAGGTGGCGTGCTGCGCGACCACAGCCTGGGCGATGCGATCCCCCACCCGCACCTCAAAGTCCGCCTCCCCATGGTTGATCATCAGCACCCGGACCTCGCCGCGGAAGTCCGCGTCGATGGTCCCGGGGCTGTTGAGGAGCGTGACGCCGAAGCGGGCGGCCAGCCCGCTGCGCGGGCGCAGCTGAAGCTCCCAGCCCGCAGGGAGCGCGAAGGCCAGCCCGGTGCCGATGGCCGCGCGCTGGCCCGGGGCCAGGCGCGCCGCCTCGGCGGCGTAGATGTCCCACCCCGCAGCCTGCGGCGTCCCGCGGGTCGGGAGGCGCGCCTCCGGGGTGAGGCGGCGGGTGAGGATGCGGAGCGCTTCAGACATAGGACCTCCGGCGGCGCTGCGCGTCCGGCGCAGCGCGCGTGGCGTAGCGCGCCCCGCGCGCGCTGTCAACGCGCAGAGAGGTGGACAAGCCCCCCGGGGCGTCTTATCTTGTGCCGTCAAACTCTGCCCCCGGCACGAGCAAGACTCTGCCCCCCCCCTGATGAGCGCCGCCTCCTCTGCGCGCGGCGCGTCCTCCACATGAGCGGAGCGTTATGGAGCCCAGCATCCTGATCGTTGGCGGCCTGGTCGTGGTGGTGATCATCGTGATCGCGGTCATCCTCATGCGCGGCGGCAAGAAGGCCGCGGCCGACTCCGCACCCGCCGCGCCCTCCTCCGGCCGCCCCGCCGCACGCCTGAACTGGCTCGTCGGCCTCAGCGGCCCCGCCGAGGGCAAGACCTTCCACATCGGCTCCCGCACCGTCTCCATCGGGCGCCTCGTGGGGAGCTTCGTCCAGCTCACCGAGGACGAGCAGGTGTCGCGCAACCACTGCCAGATCGGCACCGAAGGCGGCTCCCTCATCATCCGGGACGCCGAGAGCAACACCGGCACCTTCGTCAACGGCGAGCGCATCACCCGCCACATCCTCAAGGACGGCGATCAGATCCGCATCGGCCAGTCGGTCTTCGAGTACCGCCACCGCGGCGACTTCGAGACCAACGACGGCCTCGGGCGCAAGGACGCCAGCATGCGCGCGGTCAAGCCCACCCTGATGGGCTCCCAGAAGAGCCTCCAGACCATGGTCTTCGAGGCCCTGGAGGAGTACAACGGCGACCGCCAGAAGGCCGCCGAGAGCCTGAGCCTCCCCCTGGAGGTCTTCGAGCGCATCCTCGAAGACAACAAGAAGTCGATCTGATCACCCGCCCGCCGGAGGCAGCAGGAGCGGCGCCAGGAGCCACCCCGCCAGCGCCCCGCCCCCGCAGAGCCCCACCAGCCACGCCGCCGCCGTCCGCGCCGGGTGGACGCCCTGCGTGCGGAGCTGCGCCCCCACCAGCGCCGCCATCGTCAGGTTGGTGATCACCACCCAGCCCAGGTTGAGCGGCCCCGCCAGCGGGTGCGGCCCCCAGGGGCGCGCCCCGGCGGCGATCAGGCGCGTGGCGTGGGCTGGGCGGAGGAGCGCGTCGAGGAAGGTCGGGGACATCGCAGGCCGGGGAGACGTGGGCGCGCCGCTGCGCCGCGCTGGACTCTACCCCAGGCGCTTCGGGCTTGACAGCGCGCGGCGCATTGTTTACACCGTAAACGACCTTGAGCCGAAGCCACGCGACGAGGAGCCTGCCTGTGAGCGAGACACGCGAGAAGATCCTGGAGGTCGCCCGGACCCTCTACGAAGCCGAAGGCGCCGAGGGCCTCTCCATGCGCCGGGTGGCCGAGGGCGTCGGCGTCTCCGCCACCGCGATCTACCGACACTTCGAGAGCAAAGAGGCGCTGGTCATGGCCATCTGCGCCGAAGAGTTCAGCATCTTCGAGCGCTACCTCGTCCGCGGGCTCCGCGGCCGCGGCGCCATGGAGCGGCTGATGCTGACCGGCGACGGCTACCTGGCCTTCGCTGTCGAGCACCCCAAGGCGTACCGCGCCATGTTCATGGCCCAGCACCCGGACTTCCTCCGCCTCAAGGCCGAGGCCGAGGCGGCGTTCTCTCCGACCTTCCTCTTCCTCGTGGACCGGGTGGCGGAGTGCCAGCGGGAGGGGGTCATCGGCCCGGGGGACGTGCAGGAGCAGGCGACCCAGATCTGGGCCAGCTGCCACGGCTTCGCGGCGCTGCTGCTGGACGGGCACCTGGGCTACAGCGAGGCGGCCTGGGCCTCCCCCGAGGTCCAGGCCCGCTACCGCCGCCACACGACAGCGCTGGTGGAGGGCCTGCGGCCGCGTCCGGCGGCGCGCTGACCCCCAGGCGGCGCAGGGCGCAGCTTCTTCTGGGCTTCCATGTTTACACCGTCAACACCCAGACGCTCGCGCAGCGCGCGCGCCATGTTAACACCCATAACACAGCAGCGGAGGCCCCTCATGACCCGACCCGCCCCCCGACGCATGACCGTCACCCTCGACCAGGACCCCGTCGTCTTCCTCATCGGGATGCGCGTCAACGCCTGGTGGAAGCCCTGGCGCTGGCTCCCCGTCGCCCTCGCCATGGGGCGCATGCTCCGCGAGCTGAAGGCCCGCCCCGAAGCGGGCCTCCTCGGCGTGATCAGCTCCGGACCCGGCGTCATGGTCCAGTACTGGCGCTCCGTCGAAGACCTCCAACGCTACGCCTCCAGCCGCGACGGGCAGCACTACCCCGCCTGGGCCGCCTTCAACAAGGCCCTCAAAGACGCCGGCGATGTCGGGATCTGGCACGAGACCTACCACGTCCCCCGCTCACGCGTCGAGTGCGTCTACCACCACATGCCCCCCATCGGCCTCAGCGCCTTCTCCGAGCGCGTCGAGGCCACCGGACGACGCGCCCGCGCCTCCGGACGCCTCCAGCTCGCCCAGGAGGAGGGCGGCGCGTGAGCGGCGCCGGGGCGCATGACCCCATGCGGCGCGCTGAAGCCGCGTTGACAGCCCAACCGTCGGCGCAGTACCTTATAGGGGCTGAGTTTCACCGCTTTTGTATACGGTGATAACATAGAGAGTCCACACTTCAGCGCACCCAGCAGCCCGCGTGGTGAGGAGAGCGACCCGATGACCGCCAAGAAAGAGATCGAGAGCCTGGAGAGCCTCCTGCGCAAGCTGCCCGAGGAGGATCAGGCGGAGGCCTTCCGCATCCTCTACGGCAACCTGCCTGAGGAGATCCCGCTGACGGACGCCGCGGCCCACCTGGCCCAGACGCTGGACTTCGACGTGGCGGCCTACCGCTTCAACACCGCGGGAGAGCAGCGCCGCGCCCCGCGTCAGGTCCGCATCGGCGTCGTCCAGACCCAGATCGTGGAGCCCACCGACGCGCCGGTGACGCGGCAGTTCCAGGCGATCTGCCAGCGCACCGAGCAGCTCATCCACGCGGCGGGCGCCATGGGCTGCAACGTCCTCTGCCTGCAGGAGGCCTGGACGATGCCCTTCGCGTTCTGCACGCGCGAGAAGGAGCCGTGGCTGGAGTTCGCGGAGCCGATCGACGGCCCCAGCACCGCGTTCCTGGCCCAGCTCGCCCGGCACTACAACATGGTCATCGTCTCGCCCATCCTGGAGCGCGACGAGGTGCACGGCGGCACCATCCACAACACCGCGGTCATCATCGGCAACCGCGGCAACATCATCGGCAAGCACCGCAAGAACCACATCCCCCGCGTGGGTGACTTCAACGAGTCCACCTACTACATGGAGGGCGACACCGGCCACCCCGTCTTCGCGACGCAGTTCGGGCGGATCGCGGTCAACATCTGCTACGGGCGCCACCATCCGCTCAACTGGATGATGTTCGGCCTCAACGGCGCCGAGATCGTCTTCAACCCGTCGGCCACGGTGGGTGCGCTCTCGGAGCCGCTCTGGCCCATCGAGGCGCGGTGCGCCGCCATCGCCAACAACTACTTCACCGCCGGGATCAACCGGATCGGGACCGAGCGCTTCCCCAACGCCTTCACCTCGGGCGACGGGAAGCCGGCGCACCACGACTTCGGGCACTTCTACGGCTCCAGCTACGTCACCGCGCCGGACGGGAGCCGCACGCCGGGGCTCTCCCGCGTGCGGGACGGGGTGCTGATCAGCGAGATCGACCTCAACCACTGCCGCCAGGTCCGCGACAAGTGGGGCTTCCAGATGACCGCCCGCCTGCGGGAGTACGCCGAGTCCTTCACGCGGGCGGCGGCGCCTCAATTCCAGCCGCAGATCGTGCTCGATCAGGGCTTCGACACCACCGCGCCGCAGAGCCTCCCGGCGGCGCCCTTCCATCGGCTCCAGCAGGCGCCTCCGGCCCGGCTGCCCGGCGTCACCCCGCAGCTCCTCAAGGCGGCGGACGACGGCGAGGGGTGATCGAAGGGTAGAGTCCGATGCAACGACGTGAGATTCTTGATGAATCCACAACCCCCGACGGCGCCCACCTGGAGCTGGCGCGGTCGGGGGACACCTACACGATCCGCGTCGCGCGGGTGCTGCTCATGTCCAGCGCGGTGAGCGGCTCGGAGGCGCAGCTCGCCGCCATCGCCGCCGAGCACCTCCCGGGCCGGGCTCGGCCCCGGGTGCTCGTGGGCGGGCTGGGCATGGGCTTCACGCTCCGGGCGGCGCTGGATCGCTTCGGCGCCGACGCGGAGATCACCGTGGCCGAGCTGCTCCCCGACATCGTCCGCTACAACCGCGGCCCGCTGGCCCACCTGGCCGCCGCGCCGCTGGACGATCCCCGCGTCCGGCTCGTTGAGGGCGACGTGCGCGAGCCCATCCAGGCGGGCGGCTGGGACGCGATCCTGCTGGACGTGGACAACGGCCCCGATCCCCTGACGGCGCCCTCCAACGCCAGCCTCTACAGCGACGCTGGCGTGAGGCGCCTGGCGGCGGGGCTCCGCTCGGGCGGCGTCGCGGCGATCTGGTCCCTCTCCCCCGACGACGCCTTCCTGCGCCGCCTCCAGCGCGCGGGCCTCCAGGCCGAGGCTCGCCGGGTCTTCGCCCGCGAGGGCGTCAAGAAGGGGCCGCGCCACACGATCTTTGTGGCTGTGCGGCCCTGAGCCGGGGCTAGCGCGCGGGGGGAGAGGCGCCGAGGAGGCGCTCGTGGGCCCAGCCCTCCAGGAAGTCCCAGACGGCGGCGACGCGCGGGGTGCGTCGGCTGGCGCTGTGGGCGACCAGGTAGAGCGGGAGCGGGTCGGGGAGCGCCGCGGGCACCTCCAGGCGCGTCAGCCCGGGGAGCTGCGCCCCCAGGACGTCGGGGATGACGCCGACGCCGAGCCCGCGCTGGAGGGCGCCCAGGAGGCAGAGGTAGCCGTTGGTCATCAGGCGCGGGGGGCGGCTCCGGTGGGCGCGCACCCAGACCGTCTCGGGCATGGGCAGGTGCCCCAGCTCCAGCTCGACCCACTCCAGGGCCTCAAAAGGGAGCGGCGCCCAGGCGGGCGTCCCCCAGACCCCCTGCGTCAGCGCGGCGACCTTCTTGAAGACCAGCGCGCCGCTCTGGGGGCGGACGAAGCGCAGCGCGAGATCCGCCTCGCGGCGCGTCAGATCGCTGACCTCATCGCCGGTCACGAGCTGGACCTGGAGGCCGGGGTGGGCGTCGTAGAGCGCGGGCAGCGCCTCCAGCAGCCCATAGCAGGCCAGGGCCTCGGTGGCCGCGATGCGGACGAGGCCCTCGACGCGGGCGTCGGCCACCTCGGTCAGCTCGCGGATGCGCTGGGCGGCCTCGCGGGCCAGCGGCAGGATGCGGGCGCCGTGCTCGGTGAGGACGAGGCCGCTGCGCCCGCGCAGGAAGAGCGCGCCGCCCAGGCGCTCCTCCAGCGCGGCGATGCGGCGGCTCAAGGTGCTCTGCTCCAGGCCGAGGCGCCGCGCGGCGCCGGAGAGGCTCCCGGCGTCCACCGCGGCGAGAAAGAGGCGCAGGTCATCCCATCTGGGCTCCATCCATGTCTCCTCGCATGGCTGGGGTGATGACTTCCCCGATGCCATCCATCTTCAAGGGGCTTATCTCCTGAGCGCGGCACGAGCCGCCCTCAACCCAGGAGCCCGCGATGCCCCGTATTCTTGTCATTGAAGCCCACCCCGATCCCGCCAGCTTCGGCGCTGCGCTGGCGCAGGCCTATGCCGCAGGCGCCAGCGCCGCGGGCGCCACGCTGGAGACGCTGACGCTGGCCGCGCTGCGCTTCGATCCCATCCTGCGCGCCGGCCATGCAGGAGCGCAAGCCCTGGAGCCGGCGCTGCTCCAGGCGCAGGAGGCGATCCAGCGCGCCGACCACCTCGTGTTTCAGCTCCCGGTCTGGTGGGGCTCGATGCCTGCGGTGCTCAAGGGGTTCATCGACCGGGTCTTCCTGCCCGGCTGGGCCTTCCAGCACGAGGGCGGCGCCCTGCCCCGCGGGCTGCTTGCGGGGCGCTCGGCGCGGGTCCTGGCGACGATGGACAGCCCGTGGTGGTGGTACTGGCTCAAGCACAGCCGGGCCGCGCACAGGGCGCTGATCCAGGCGACGCTCCACTATGTGGGCATCCAGCGGGTCGCGCAGACGACCCTCTACAAGGTCAGGGAGCTGAGCGCGCCGCAGCGCGAGGCGTGGCTCCAGCGCGCGCGCGACCTCGGCGCAGCGGACGCGCGGCGCCTGGGGGGGTGATCAGGCTGCGCCCTGCGTAATCGGGGGTGGGGGGGGGGGGGGGGGGGCGGCGGCCCCGCCGGGGGGGGGGGGGGCGGCCGGGGGCGGGAGAGGGGAG
>CAUJGC010000519.1 GCA_963169075.1 Myxococcota bacterium | reverse complement strand
CCGGCGGCCGGGGGGCAGCGCCCCCCGGAGCCCCCCATCACTCCCCGGCCTCCGTCAGCGGCGCCGCCTCCTCCGCCGCGCTCAACCCGCCGCTCATGTCGCCGTCCAGATACACCCGCGAGGACTTCTTGAACGCCTGCCGGAAGCTCCGCAGCCCCGCCGCGTCCTCCGTCTGGCTGATCCGCACCGTCTCCCCCTCACCGCCCTCCACCTCCAGGCCCTCCCACCAGGAGGACGCGTCGAAGCCCACGATCCACGCCGTCAACGCCCCGTCGCTCGGCAGCGCCAGCCCGCCCTCCCGCGAGCGCAGCAGCAGCGTCTCCGGCGCGCTGCTCAACACCTCCACCCGCGTCCCATCACCCCACGTCGCCACCACATAGAGGCTCTGCCCCGCCAGCTCCGGCGGCGCACCCTCCGGCAACACCATGCCCTCCGACGAACGCACCTTGAAGTTCAAGCCGCAATACGCCCCCGGCGCGCCCTCCAGCACCGCCCCGCCGTCCTCGCCCCACACCTGCCCCGACACCAGCTCCACCACAAAGGGCCCCTCCAGCCGAACGCTCCCCCCGCCCTCGCCGCCCTCGCAGCGCCCCGTCGGCAGGAGGTGGAGGTCGCGCACCACCAGCCACGCCGCCTCCACCTCCACGCCCCCCGCCGAGGGCTCCGCGCCCTCCACCGCCTGGAAGCTCAACGCCGCCGCCACCGTCGGATCGCCCGGGTCCGCTGGCGGGTTGCCCACATGCGTGCTGTTGCACCCCGCCGCCACACACACGAGCCCCAGCGCCAGCGCGCCACCCGAACGAACCCCGCTCATGAAACCTCCTCTCCCTCTGCGCTCACCGTCAGCGGGAAGAGCTGGATGTTGATCTGATAGACCTCGCTCGGCGCCTCGTCCCGATCGCAGCGCTCCATCATCCGCTCACGGAGCTGGTGGATCTCCTCCTTCAGCTCCTGCGCCGTCTCCGGCGAGATGCACACCGTCAGCGCGCTCAGATCCCGGCGCTCCCGGGGCACCAGCAGCATCGACTCGCTCGCCCGCTCCAACATCTGTCGATGGAAGTTCCGCGCCGCCAGCGTCGCCACCTCGTGCCCCGCGCTCACCCCCGCCTCGCCTCGCAGCAGCCGACCGCTCGCCTCGTCACGCACCACCAGCCCAAGGCGCTGCAGCAGCTCCAGCGCCTGACCGGCCTGGTGCGGCGTGATCGCCGGCAGGAGCTGCCCCGCGATCCACACCGGGTCCTCCCGGAAGTCCGCCCGCGCCACCATCTCCCGGATCGCCGGGTAATACCAGTGCGAGAGATACTGATACATCCCCTGATCGATGAAGCGCGCCTCACGGAAGCGGCGGCTCGCCATCACCCGCTCAAACGCCTCGTTCTTGGAGCGATGATCCCCCGCCTGCTCGAACGCCACCAGATCCGCGAAGAAGCGCGCCTGACCCGCCTTCAGCTCCAGCGCCCGGCACACCCGATCGATCGACTCCTCGCCCAGGTTCCGCTGGCCGTCCATCACCAGCTTCAGGAAGTTCGTCGAGGAGAACCCCGCCTGCTTCGAGAGATAACGGTACGAGAACCCCTCCACATGCTCCTTCGCCGCCTGGTAGTAGTCGCGCAGGTAGAGGCGATAGCTCAAGTAGGAGTAGATGTCCGGCTTCCAACGCGACATGGCGCTCACTTCCTGCCTGGAGGTTTGTCTTTCGTTGCGCTCCCGCGCAGCGCAGCTGCTTGCCGTGCGCCACTTTATATCGTCTGACCCCCCAAAGCCACCATCAAAACGACCTGGCGGTACACCCGCGCACACCTGCGCACACCTCACCGCGGACCCGCGTCGCACCTGCCCGCCGCAGGCCCATTCCAGAATACGAACGCACAGGCCACAGCGCAACCCCACCCCGGAAAAATCGATCCACAGACAAAAAACCACTTGCGCCGGGTCATAGAATACGCCATCGTTGAACACAGGCGCGACTCGGGCTGACACAACCGACGAACGACCGATCACAGAACAACGGGCGTGCCAACGCTCGAGGGTGGAGAGGTGGCGCAGCGCCGTCGCCTCTCCACCACACGCGCCTCACTCCACCTCTACAGCCTCCACCCTCGCGGTTGGAGCCAGGCTCGCCCTGCACGCCGTCCTCGCCTCGTGAGGGACACCGTGAGGAGGCGGGCCTTTTTTGATTTCCACACCCCCCAGGAGACACCCATGCGACGCAGCCTCCTCTCCCTGCTCTTGATGCTCGCCTTGACCGCCGCCGCAGGCGGGCTCACGGGCTGCTCGGATGACGCAGCGGGTGGCTCCGACGGCGCCAACAACGCCGCCAACAACGCCGCCGCCAACAACGGCAACAACCCCGCCAACAACAACCCCGCCAACAACGCGGTCAACAACGCCCCCAACAACAACCCCGCCAACAACAACACCAACCCGGATCGAGACGGCGACCTCCTGCCCAACGGGCTGGACAACTGCCCCGACACCTCCAACGCCGACCAGCTCGACACCGACAACGACGGCGTCGGGGACGCCTGCGACAACTGCCCCGAGGAGCCCAACGCCTCCCAGCTCGACACCGACGGCGACGGCCAGGGCGACGCCTGCCAGCGCGGCGCCGAGGGAGATGAGGACGGCGACGAGGTGCCCGACGCCCTGGACGTCTGCCCGGGGGTGGCGGACCCGGACCAGCTCGATCAGGATCTCGACGGCGTGGGGGACGCCTGCGACAACTGCCCCGACACCGCCAACGCCTCCCAGCGAGACACCGACGGCGACGGCACCGGCGACGCCTGCGAGGGCGTCGCCGGGATGGACGGCGACGGCGACGGCACCCCGGACGCGCTCGACAACTGCCCCGAGGTGGACAACCCCGGCCAGGAGGACCCGGACCGCGACAGCATCGGCTCGGCCTGCGACAACTGCCCCACCGTCGCCAACTTCGACCAGGCGGACGGCGACGGCGACGGCGCCGGCGACGCCTGCGCGGACGTGATCGCCATCACCGACGCGGACCTGGACGGCGTGGCTGACGCCCAGGACAACTGCCCCAGCGTCGCCAACCCCGACCAGGCCGACCGCGACAGCGACCGACGGGGCGACGCCTGCGACAACTGCGCTGCGGTCGCCAACTTTGACCAGGCCGACCTCAACGGGGACAACATCGGGGACGTCTGCGACGAGGTCGTCGGCCAGGACGGCGACGGCGACGGCGTGGTGGACCTCATCGACAACTGCCCGGGCGTGGACAACCCCGACCAGGCCGACGCGGATCGGGACCGCCGGGGCGACGCCTGCGACAACTGCCCCGAGGCCGCCAACTTCGATCAGAGCGACGCCGACGGCGACGGCACCGGCGACGTCTGCCAGGACGTCGGGGACCCCAACCGCGACGTGGACGGCGACGGCGTCATCGACGCCGAAGACGTCTGCCCGCTGGCGGTGGACCCGGACCAGCTCGACGCCGACCTCGACCGCCGGGGCGACGCCTGCGACAACTGCCCCACCGTCGCCAACTTCGATCAGCAGGATCTGGATCAGGACGGCATCGGGGACGCCTGCCAGGGGCCTGCGCTGGACGAGGACAGCGACAACGACGGCGTCTTCGACGTCCAGGACAACTGCATCCTGGTCCCCAACCCCGACCAGCTCGACGCCGACACCGACCGGCGAGGCGACGCCTGCGACAACTGCCCGACGGTGGCCAACACGGACCAGGGGGACTTTGACCGCGACGGCACCGGCGACGCCTGCGAGAACCTGAGCGGCGGCGACCAGCCCCGCAGCCGCGACGAGCTCTGGGCCGAGTTCGGGGACGACCCCAACGCCAACACCGAGTGCAACGACGGCATCGACAACGACGGCGACGGCGCCATCGATCAAAACGACTCCGGCTGCGCCAGCCCCTGCGACATCTCGGAGGACGGCAGCGTCTTCGGTAACCGCCCCACCTGCCTCCCGGGGGACAACGCCTGCCTCGGCACGGGCAACCCCCGCTGCCTGCGGGAGTGCTTCTTTGACGGCGACAGCGGCAGCGGCAACGACCTGGAGTGCATGCCGCCGCCGGGCTGCGACTGCTACGGCTGCTGCGGCGGCACCAGCCTCGTGACCGGCGAGTCCTGCGTCGCGGACTACACCTGCTACAACTCGGGGTGCGGCGTGTGCAACACCGTCCTCTTCCCCGGCTGCGACCAGCTCTGCCAGGAGGTCTGCCCCGAGCAGTGCGACGGCATCGACAACGACTGCGACGGCGACATCGACGAGATCTGCATCTCCGGCTGCAACGCCGAGGCCGAGGTCTGCGACGAGGTGGACAACGACTGCGACGGCCTCATCGACGAGGGCTGCGAGGTCTGCGCCGGCACCGAGGTCTGCGACGGCGTCAACAACGACTGCGACGACCTCATCGACGAGGGCTGCCCGGTCTGCGGCCAGGTGGAGATCTGCGGCGACGGCCTCGACAACGACTGCAACAACCTGATCGACGACGGCTGCTCCTCCTGCGGGCTGGAGAGCTGCGACGGCCAGGACAACGACTGCGACGGCGTGATCGACGAGGGCTGCCCGGTCTGCGTCCCCGCCGAGGAGGTCTGTGACGGCCTCGACAACGACTGCGACGGCATGGTCGATGAGCAGTGCTCCTCCTGCGGCGTCGAGATCTGCGACCAGCGCGACAACGACTGCGACGGCATGATCGACGAGGGCTGCCCGGTCTGCGTCGAGTCCCCCGAGGTCTGCAACAACGCCGACGACGACTGCGACGGCCTCGTCGATGAGGAGTGCGACGCCTGCCTCCCGGCCCTCGAGATCTGCGACGGCCACGACAACGACTGCGACGGCGTGATCGACGAAGGCTGCCCGGTCTGCGTCCCCTCCGAGGAGGTCTGCGACGGACGCGACAACGACTGCGACGGCCTCGTCGATGAGCAGTGCGCTGTCTGCCTCCCGACCCGCGAGGCCTGCGACGGCCTCGACAACGACTGCGACGGCTTCATCGACGAGGGCTGCTACGCCTGCGACCCCTCCTTCGAGCCCGACGGCTGCGACGGCCTCGACAACGACTGCGACGGCGACATCGACGAGAACTGCGGCTGCGACGACGCCACCTTCGAGCCCGACGGCTGCGACGGCGTCGACAACGACTGCGACGGCCTCACCGACGAGAACTGCTTCGGCGGCGTCTGCGATCCCACCCCCGAGCTCTGCGACGGCATCGACAACGACTGCGATGGCCTCATCGACGAGAACTTCGACCGTGACGGCGACGGCGCCACCACCTGCGGCGGAGACTGCAACGACCGCAACGGCGCTGTGGGGCCCAACCAGGAGGAGATCTGCGACCGCATCGACAACGACTGCGACGGCTTGATCGACGAAGGCGCCAGCTGCGGCTGATCCTCCACCTCACCCAAGGAGCTGATGATGACCTCCCCCCCCCGCGCGAAGCTCTGGAGTGTGGCGCTCACCCTGAGCGCCCTGGCCCTCCCCCTCCTGCCCGCCTGCAGCGACGACGAGGCCGCAGGCGGCAGCCCCCGGGTCCAGGTGACCCAGGCTGACGGCGACGACGCACCCTACCAGACCCCCGACGACCGCGCGGTCGTCGTCACCGAGGACGGCACCTACGTCGTCACCGGCGATCCAGGCGAGGAGTGCGTCGAGCTGGACACCGGCGAGTGCGTCGCCATCACCGACGCCAAGGACCGCTACTGCAATGACGAAGGCGCCGAGGCCGACATCATCGTCGTCGAAGGCGAGGTCGTGGACGTGATCTGCTACCCCCCCAACGACGCCGGCACCCCCATCGAGGAGGTCGAGCGGGACGGCGACGGCGACGCCACCGTCCCCCAGAACGCCAACGGCGCCGTGGTCACCTTCGATGAGGCCACCGACGGCGAGCCCATCGAGGGCGACCTGGATCTTCAGGCCGAGCGCCTCACGATCTGGGGCAACGGCGTGGACGAGACGATCCTGGACGGCGACGTCACCCTCAGCTCCAACAACTCGCGGGTCCGCGGCGTCACCATCACGGGTGACCTCCACATCGCCAAGAACTCCAACAATGTCGCCGCCGCCTTCTGCGAGGTCCACGGCAAGCTCACCGTCGAGTCCAACGGCGCCACCGTCGCCAACTGCCAGATCTTCGGGGACGTCACCACCACCGGCAACGACATCACCCTGATCAACCTCGGCGTCGGCGGCGCCTGGACGGTCAGCGAGCGCACCGCGTGCAGCGGCTGCTACTCCTTCGACGATGAGGACGAGGACTTCGACATCACCGACGAGGAGCGCGGCGACCCGCTGGCCTGCCAGGCCACCCCCGAGCCCTGAGCGCTACGCCTCCGCTGGCGCGGCGGCTCCCTCAAAGAGGGAGATCACCGCGCCGGCGGGGTCGGAGATCACCGCCACGCGGCCCAGCGGCCCCACCGACATCGGCGGCATCAGCACCGCGCCGCCCAGCCGCACCGCCGTCTCCAGCAGCGGCTCCACACCCTCCACGCACACCGACACCCCCCAGTGCGGCGGCATCGCGTCGCCCACCACCGGCAGCAGCGACGCCGTCGGCGCGCCGCCCCGCGTGAAGATGAGCTGCGGCGGCCCGGCCATGTCCGTCTCCACCGCGCTCCAACCCACCAGCGCCCCGTAGAAGGCCTGCGCCTTCGCCACGTCCCGCGTCGCCAGCGTGTACCAGCAGAACTCCCCGTGGCGGTAGTCACCGACCCGCGCCTGCGGATCGTCGTGCAGGCTGACCACCGCGAAGCCCACCCCCTGGTCGTCGGCCACCATCGCGAAGCGCCCCACGTTCGGGATGTCCTCCGGCCCGAAGTAGACGCTCCCGCCCAGCGCCTTGAGCTGCTCCAGCGCCGCGTCGCACGCCTCCACCGTCACATAGGGCATCCAGTGCGGCGGGTACGGCGCGCCCTCCGGCAGCGGCATCACCCCCCCGACCTGCTCCCAGGCGTTGCGGAGGATCGTGTACATCGTCCCCTCCATGTCCATCGCCTCCGCCGTCCACCCCAGCAGCTCACCATAGAACGCCTTGGCCCCCTCCACGTCGCTCGTGGACAGATCATGCCAGCAGAAGATCCCTTGCGTTGCCATCGTCTCCCTCGCATCTACTATGTTCTGGAGCCCCTGCGCTCCCGTCCCTCACAGCGACGCGGACTCTACACGCGCATTCAACTGAACGCAAGCATCATCCAGGCCCTATGACCTCCTCCGCACATCCTGTCCTCATCCTCGGCGCCACCTCCCCCATCGCCCGCGCCATCGCCCAGCGCTACGCCGCCCTCCACCACCCCGTCGCCGTCGCCGCACGCGACCTCCACGAAGCCGAGCGCATCGCCGCAGACCTCCGCGTCAGACACCCCGCCTGCGACGCCCGACCCTACGCCTTCGACGCCACCGCCTTCGACGAGCACCCCCACCTCCTCCAGCGCGTCGAGGACGACCTCGGCCCCCTCCACGCCGCCGTCCTCGCCTTCGGAGACATGCCCGACCAGCAGGCCGCACAGGACGACTTCCGCCTCGCACACCGCGTCATCGACACCAACTACACCGGCGCCGTCTCCCTCTGCGAAGCCCTCGCCGCGCGCATGATCCCACGGCGACAGGGGCTCCTCATCGCCATCACCTCCGTCGCTGGAGACCGCGGACGCGCCAGCAACTACCTCTACGGCTCCGCCAAGGGCGCCCTCTCCCTCTACCTCCAGGGCCTCCGCAACCGACTCTTCGAACACAACATCCACGTCCTCACCGTCAAGCCCGGCTTCGTCGACACCCCCATGACCTTCGGCATGAAGACCGCCATCCCCATCGCACAGCCCGACGACGTCGCCCAGGCCACCCTCCGCGCCGCCTCGCTCCGCCTCAACACCCTCTACTGGCCCCCCTTCTGGGCCGGCATCATGGGCGTCATCAAGGCCATCCCCGAGGAGGTCTTCAAGCGGATGCACCTGTGATGAACCCCCTCCAGCTTGAGCGTCTCCACGCCATCCAGCGACACCGGGATATCCCTGTCCCACACACCGGACAAGCCTTCTGGGCCCGGGATCCTCTCACCCAACAGCAATGGGTATGCAAAACAGCTGAACTCGCCGGCGCAGACACCCTCATCGCAGAGATCATCGGCTGGTATCTGGGGCGCTCCATCGGGGCGCCCCTCCCCAACGCAGCGCTGCTCTTGACGGATCCGGATGGCCTCAGCCCAGCATGGCTCACCGAGACGATCCCCAACGCTCAACACTGGAGCGACGCCTACTTGGGCATTCTGGATAACCCTGAGGAGCTTGGCGCCATCCTCGCGCTGGACGCCATCTTGCTCAACGCCGATCGCCACGAGCGCAACCTCCTCCTCCAGGAGTCAAACGGCAGCTGGAAGGTCTGGTGCATCGACCTGGGAGGAGCCTACTGTGGCTCGCCTCCCAGCTTCAGCCAGTATGATCTGGAGACGCCAGACCTCAGCCATCATGTCCGCCTGACCCTGCCAGATAAGTACAAAATCGATCCGCGGATTATTGAGGGCGCTCAACAAGCAGCTCAACGAGCAACCTGGTTGCCCGACGACAACGCCATGTTTCAGCGGTGGGCAGAAGAGGCCTGCGTTGTGGTAGGCTCTACACAAGCGAGCTCTCTCTTGAGAGGGCTCCGCCACCGCTGCCGACACGCTTTGGAGATCACGCGGCGCCACCTCCAGGCCCTTCAGAAGCAACCATGAACGCTCAATATCGCCTCATCAACTACTACCCAGACCCCACAGACGATGACAAGCTCTGCCTTGGAGCGCTTCTTGAGGCGGAAGGGCGCATCTCCTTCATCCAAAGCCGAAGCCTGACGCGCAACCTGGAGGCGTTGAGCGCCAATCAGCTGAGAAGCATCCAGCACGCCCTCCGCTCACTCCAGAGCGCAACATCGCTCCATCAACTACCCACAGAGATCGGCCCCCAATTTGAACCCACTACGCCTGAAGACCTCACGGGAGACAACCCACACCTGACGGTCGAGATCAAGCTCGATAAGACCCCCCCGGATCGCTTGGATGTCCCACGCTTCTGGGCGCCGCGGGGGATATCACCCCAGCTCTCCACGGCAGGCTTCCTCGCCCCCCAACCCGCAGGATCTCCCTGGAAGGACACGACCCGGCGACTTGATGAAGAGCCGTTCAGCCAGGAAGCTGCCTTGGTTCTCCTCGGAGAGCCTGGCATGGGAAAGACCTGCGCCCTGGATGAGCTGGAGCGTCGCTCTCCGCTCCTCTGCCGACGTCTGAACCTCCGCGATTTCAACCATCCCAACAGCCTCCGCGCCGCTTGGAGAGAGGTCCGCTCGGCCCTCAGCACAAGCGAACACCCCCTCCTCATCCTCCTTGACGGCTGGGATGAGTCCCCCCTGGCGCCAGCGGAACGCCTGGAGCTGCTCCGCGAAGGACTCCGCGCCTTCTCTCCGAAGACCACACGCCTCCGCATCGCCGCACGCGACGCGTCCTGGCTCCCCGAAGCAACTCAGCTCGTCGTGGATTGGGCGGGCATATCGCCGGAGCAGCTCAGCCACCTCCTCCTCCTCCCCCTCCGCGAAGAGGATGTACGCACGGCAGCGCTCCAGGAGCGCATCTATAACCCAGACGCCTTTCTTCAAGCCATCCGCACTGCCCGCGCCGGACACCTCGCCGCGCGCCCCGTCACCCTGCGGATGCTCCTGCGCCTCTTCAAGCGCAACCAGACCCTCCCGTCCAGCGCCGCCGATCTCTACACCCAGAGCATCCGTGAACAGCTCATCTGGCCCCCACCCCGCCCCGGCGAGGCTGAGCCTGCCACCGCACATGCCTTCCTTCCGGCGGCGCGCGTCGCCGCCGCCTTCACCCTCGCCCGCCGCGACGCCCTCTACCTCCCCCCCCCCTCCAGCACCGAGACGGCTCCCGAGACGGCTCTCTACGCCGACCAGATCACGGGGGGGCAAGAGCAAGACGGCAACATCACCGTCCCTGTCACCGACACCCTCCTCCGCAGCCTCGTCCACACCCCGCTCTTCTCCAGCCGAGGCCCCTACCTCCACGGCTTCGCCCACAAGACCTTCCAGGAGTTCCTCGCCGCCTCCTACCTCAACACCCACCTCAACCCCGCTCAGCTCCTCAACCTCCTCACCGCACGGCACGACCAGGGCGCCCACATCCCTCCCCACCTCCACGAGGTCGCAGGCTGGCTCGCCACCCTCAACCCGGACCTCCGCGCGGCGCTCTGCGAAGACAACCCCGCTGCCCTACTCCACAGCGACGATGTGGCCTGGGATGACGAACTGCGCGCGCAGCTCGTGGACGCGCTGACCCAGCAGGTCCGTCAGCTCCTCCTCCCCTGGTACAGCCTCCCCCACAGCCTCCTCAGCAAGCTCAAGCACCCAGGACTCGGCGCGCAGCTCAGCGCGTGCTTGCTCGATCCAGGCGAAGCCCCCGAGGTACAGCTCTTCTGGCTTCGCCTCGTGGAGGCAACCCAACTCAAAGAGGCCGCTGGAGCCTGTGTCGCCTTCGCCCTGGATGCGACCCGCAACTACCAGGCACGATGCAAGGCAGCGCGCTGGGCCGCTGAAGCTGGAGACGAGGAGCAACGTAGCCACCTCAAGCCGCTCCTCGGACTGACGTTTGAGGAGGACAAAGACACAGAGCTTCGAGGAGCTGCGCTCCAGGCCAACTGGCCCCATAACCTCTCCGAAGCAGAGCTCCACGCAGCACTCACCGGGCCCTACAGACAAAACTTCTATGGAACCTTCCGGAGCTTTGTCGCAAAGGTACGGAAGACCAGGCCCGATCTGGAACACCTTCTACCTCAGCTCCAGACAAGCCCCTCACCCCGCGCTCATACCGCCCTGTCTTCCCTTGGTTACGAACCTGAGACGTCGGTGCCTGAAAGCTGGACCCCACCGCTCAGCGAGCGCATTCAGCAACTCCTCGATCTTGGCTTGAGCGGACGACCCGACCTCTTCTGGGATCTTGACAGACACCTGAGCATCAACGCTCAGGGCTACTCCGACTCAAACGGCTTACATAGCGACATCACCCAGCTTCCAGGGTGGAAGCAAGCCGATGAGACAACCCGGACGCGCATCCTCGACCTCGCAGAGCAGGTTGTTGTGACGCTGGAGCCCACCTCGCTGCAAGGCGTAGACCTCCACACCTACCACCACACCAACACCTCAACCATCTGCGCCTTCCAGCTCCTGCTCGATCAACGCCCCGTATTCATCAAAGCCCTCCCCGTAGAGATCTGGACGACCTGGGCTGAAGCCATCATGCGCTATGGCACCCGAGCGCTCATCAGGCACGCCTTCAAACAGGCTCCCCAGGCATTGACCGAAGCAGCGCTTACCTTACTGGAGCTGCACGCAACGCAGACGACCGCGCTGCCGCTCCCCTTCCTTGGACCCTTGCGGACCCTGGAGCCCCTCCGTCAAGCCCTCTTACGGGAGCTTCTGCACGGTGATCTCCCCCTCAAGGTCTGGGCTGACCTCCTCGCGCTCTTGCTCCCCCTGGAAGAAGAGGCGGTGGAACATGCCTTGAACATGCTCCCTGAGTCGCCCGCCCCAGGTGCCCCAGAAGACGAGCGCGCCCACCTCGCAGCTATCGCGCTGCGTCGCTTTGATGTTGCGCGCTTCTGGCCGCATATCTGGGCCTGGGTGGAGCGCTACCCCGCCTGGGGGAGACGCTTCCTGACAGCCATCGCACACACGGATCGACAGGATGAAGACGAATACGGCACCACCTCCCAGCTCACAGATGAAGCCGTTGGACAGCTCATGCTCTGGCTCTACGAGCACGTGACGCCCGAGACCGATCCGCAGCAGATGTATGGACTGATCACCGACGACAAAAGGGTGCGCCACTGGCGCAACACCCTCCTCAACATTGCCATCGACCGTGGCTGCGTCGAAGCCCTCCAGACCCTCCAGCACCTCCGTCCCCAGGACAACCTCGCCTCAGCCATCGCCGCTGCTCGGCAGAACCGCCTTGGGCGCACCTGGCAGCCGACCTCGCCTGAGGAGCTGATGGCCCTCGTCAACGACTCCAGCAAGCGCAAGCGCGTCGTGCGGACGCCGGAAGATCTGCTGGGTGTGGTGGTCGAGGCGTTGGAGCTGCTGCAAGCAGAGCTGACGGGCTCACCTGCGATCCCCCCCGCGTGGCCCGATCTGTGGGATGGGCAGGACTCCACGACCCCGTCGCTCAAAAAAGAGAACCGGATCTCGGACTACATCACGCGGCAGCTTCAGCGGATGCTTGAGGGGCGCAGCATCGTCATCAACCGGGAGGTGCAGGTTCGACCCGGCAAGAACGCCAACCGACCCGAGCAGATTGATATTGATGCTGTCGCGCAGGGAGCTGACGGCGACACGCTGCGCCTCTTCATCGAGGTGAAGCGCTCCGACCACAAAGAGGTCAAGAGCGCCCTGGAAGGTCAGCTCGACGCCTACCTGGGCGGAGCGGTCCAGGCGGGGCTCTATCTGGTCGCCTGGGCAGACCAGCACGCGACCCCGTCCATGAGCGACGCGGCACAGCTCCAGGCACACCTCGACGCCCAGGCCGAGCAGCTTCAACAAAGACGCGCGCCGATCCGGGTCCGCGCGTTTGTGCTCGACTGCTCCATGCCGACCCAGGCCACGGCCTCGGCCTCCTGAGGCCACGCTCCTCTTCGTAGCACCCTACCTTCCAGACTGGATCGCCGCCTCCGGACGCCTTACCTCCGCCCCGCTTGGCTCCCTCAATGGATGGAGATCTTCAAGATGACCGCCTACGATCACCCCGACGCACCGCCTCGCGAACTCGACGCCGATGAGGTCATCGACCACTACAACCAGCAGGTCCCCGGCCTCTGGCAGCACCTCCAGAACGTCACGCAGCAGGAGGGACGACGCGACGGACGCGCCGCCGAGCTGGCCCGCCTCTTCACCCGGCACCTCCAGCGCCCCCTCCGCGAAGAGGAGCACGCGCGCATCACCCTCGCCCTCACCACCCAGCAGGAGGAGGCCCCAAGGACGCCCTCCTCGACAGCGCCGAGGACGCCGCAGCCTGGCTGGCGACGGCCCCGACCCAGGCGACGTGACCCCCCCGAGGGCGTAACGTCCAACCCTCCGGGATTGGACGAACGCCCCCGGTCCCCCCCGTGAAGGGGGGACACCGCCGCTGCGAACGACCTCGCAAGCTCCGCGCGCACGCCATCCCGCGCACGCACCGCACCCGCGCCACCCCCCCGGCCGGGCCC
>CAUJGC010000518.1 GCA_963169075.1 Myxococcota bacterium | reverse complement strand
CACGCCCTCGCCCTCCACATCACCGCCGAGCTGGCCGCCGCCCTCCAGGCCGGCCTCGACGCCCCAAGGCCCTGGCGCCCTGCCCTCCTCTGCCCCGAGCACGTCATCCTCAGCTACGAGGGCACCGTCAGGCTCGGAGAGACCGACGGCCTCCACATCCCCCTCTCCCCCGAGGCCCTCGGCCTCCAGGATCACCCCGACACCTGGGCCGCCCCCGAGGTCCGCGCAGGTCACCCCGGAGACCCCCGCAGCGACGTCTACACCCTCGGCGCCCTCCTCAGCGAGCTGCTCACCGCCCGCCCCTTCCAGGGCTGGGATGACGCCGCCGCCCGACGCGCGGTCGCCGCAGGCGCACCCGGCCTCGCCGCCGCGCTCCTCGCCCGAGCCCTCGCCCACCACCCCGACGAGCGCTTCCAGGACCCCGGACAGCTCCACCGCTCCCTCACCGCCGCCCTCGCCCAGAGCGGACGCGACGCCTCGCCTCAAGCCCTCTCCGCCTTCATGGCACGCGCCTTCCCCAGACGCCTCCGCCACTGGCGGGCCATCCGCGACGCCGAGTTCCGCGATGACGACGCTGCCATCGCGGAGCGCGTCGCCGTCCTCTGCGGCGTCGCTCCCCCCACACCCGAGGCCCCACCCCAACGCGGCGCCTCCTTCGAGCCCAACACCCCCAGCGCAGACCCCGTCTGGGAGCCCCCCACCCAGCAGCTCACCTTCGACGAGGCCCTCATGCGCCAGCGCCTCGCCGCCCTCGCAGACGACAACACCGGCCTCCACCCCCACCCCGCCCTCGCCGCCACACCCCGCATCCACGAGCCCCCCCCGCCCACCGTCGATCTCCACCTCCCCGGCGACATCTTCACCCAGCTCGACGCCTTCCTCCAGCGCGAGCTTCCCCCCGAGGACGCCTCCGCTGAGGTCCACGGCGACACCCTCGTCTCCGGCGCCCCAGCCGCCCTCCTCACCGCCGCGCCGCGACCTGCCCCCGAGCCCGAGCCCGAGCCCGAACCCGAGCCGGAGCCGACGCCCCCACCGCAGCCCGCCCACACCGAGCGCCCCTTTGAGCTGCGCCACTCCATCGAGCCACGCGCCGACGACACCCTACCTGCAAACGATCTGCACCTGCCAGCGACCACGCTCCCGCCGCCTGCCGCTGCGCCCACGACCAGACGACGCGCCGGGCGATGGCTCCTCCTCCTTGGGGTGATCGTCACCCTGGGCGCTGCGTCTGCCGTCGCGCTCTTCTACTGGGAGCACCTCCGCGCCTGGATAGACGGGTGACCCGCTCACGCCGCGCTACTCGCTGTTGCCGTCGCATAAACGAAGCAACATCACACGCCACGCCAGAAACCTCGACGCCCTGACACCCTGCGCATGCTGTGCTGGACGGCCTCCATGCGCTTGATGGGCTTCGTCTGCGTTGTCAACACGGCGCTGCTTTGCCTGAAACAACGCTGCGCAACTCTCCAGAGACAACCTGCATCTCAGGACATGCGGCGGGTCACCTGAGCCCATGACATGAGCTTCTCATCATGCAGCCTCATCCGATCAGCTAAAACCAGGATAAACGACATATCATCACAACGCACCAGGAGACGTCACAGATGAAAGCCACCTCGCTCCGCTACGCACACGCCACGCTCGCCATCCTCGCCTGCGCCTCCCTCCTCACCCTCAGCGCCTGCGGTGACGACGACGACGACTCCCCGCCGGCGAGCGCGAACAACAGCGCCGCCAACAACAACCCCGCCAACAACAACCCCGCCAACAACAACCCCGGCAACAACAACCCCCAGCTGCCGACCATCGCCGCGCTGGTCGCGGGGAGCGAGGACTTCGACACGCTGGAGGCCGCAGCCACCGCAGCGGGGCTCGTGACCGTGCTGGACGGCGAGGGCGACTTCACGGTGTTTGCGCCGACGGACGCGGCCTTCGAGAAGCTCCCGGCGGGGACGGTGGAGGCGCTGCTTGAGGACATCCCGACCCTGACCGCGATCCTGACCTACCACGCTGTCCCGGCGCGCCTGGACGCCAGCGCGGTGTCCAGCTCCACGACGCTGACCACGATCCAGGGCGAGTCGATCACCGTGACGGTCGAGGGTGGGGTGGTGAAGCTCAACGACGCCATCGTGACGATGACGAACCTCCAGGCGTCCAACGGCATCGTCCACGTCATCGACACCGTCCTCATCCCCCCGTCGCTGACCGAGGAGGAGCCCAAGACCATCACGGAGATCGTGGTGGAGAGCGAGGACTTCGAGACGCTGGAGGCGGCGGTCATCGCCGCCGATCTGGACGAGACGCTGGCCGGCGAGGGCCCCTTCACGGTGTTCGCGCCCACGGACGCGGCCTTTGATGCGCTCCCGGAGGGCACCCTGGAAGCCCTCCTGGCCGACATCCCCCAGCTCACCGCCATCCTGACCTACCACGTCGTGGCGGGGGAGGTCCCGGCGTCTGAGGTCGTCACCCGCTCGCTGGTGACGACGCTCCAGGGCTCGGCGTTCAAGGTGACGGTGGATGGGGAGACGGTGAAGATCAACGACGCCACCGTGACGATGACGAACATCCCGGCCTCCAACGGCATCATCCACGTGCTTGACGCCGTCATCCTGCCGCCCAAGACCATCACGGAGATCGTGGTGGAGAATGAGGACTTCGAGACGCTGGAGGCGGCGGTCATCGCCGCTGACCTGGACGAGACGCTGGCCGGCGAGGGCCCCTTCACGGTGTTCGCGCCCACGGACGCGGCTTTTGATGCGCTCCCAGAGGGCACCCTGGAAGCCCTCCTGGCCGACATCCCCCAGCTCACCGCGGTCCTGACCTTCCACGTCGTGGCTGAGGCGCTCCCGGCGTCCGAGGTCGTCTCCCGCTCCTCCGTCACCACGGTCCAGGGCTCGCCTGCTGCGATCTCGACGACCGAGGGCGTCAAGATCGAGGGCGCCAACATCATCATGACGGACATCCCCGCCGCCAACGGTATCATCCACGTGATCGACGCCGTCATCCTCCCGCCGGAGAGCTGAGCCACCGGAGCCTGGCCCGACGACCTCGGGCCAGGCTCACCCCCTGGAGGGCGGCGGCGGGAAGGGCCGCAGCCACACCTCCGTGCGCAGCAGCTCCATCAGCTCGTCCGCCCGGGGGTGTCGGTCGTAGTCGGGCGGCTCGTCCGACTCGATGTGTGCGCCCCACCACGCCGCCACGCTCTCCTCGATGAAGCTCCCAAGCCGCGCCGAGCGCTTCCACTGGAGGTGCAGCGGGAAGCACTCCTCCTCGGGGTCGCGGATCGGCCCCGCTGGGCAGATCAGGCACGAGATCACCCCGCCCGGCGCCCCCAGACACGTCGCGTAGTGCTGGAGCTGGAGCACGAAGTGCGGCGGCAGCCGCCCCTCGTCAAAGAGCTGGTGCACCCAGCCCCCCAGCGTCGTCGTCTTGGCCTCGAAGATCCAGCCTGCGTACACCCCGCCCAGCAGCCGATCCGGGTTCGCCAGCAGCCGGATGCCCTCGTCCCACGCCGGGTGGCGTACAAACTGCGGCGGGCTCACCAGCTCCACCCCGCACTCCTCCTCGAAGCGACGGCACACGTAGGGCTCCAGGAGCGTCCCCCGGCGCGCCAGCGCGCTCCCTGGGTTGTAGAGGCGCCGGTTGGTCTTCAGCTCCCAGAGCCCCAGCGGGCTCTCAAAGCGCGAGATCCCGAACATCGCCGCCAGGTCGCTCCCGCCGATCCCATTCTGGCGCTCGCGATGCCACGCCATCGACCCCGGTTCAAGGTACATCACTCCCTCACACGTGCAGGCTGCGCCCTCGGGCGGTCGCGGGCTCCTCGCTGGAACCCATGTCCACTTGATTTATGCTCAGTCGGCGCGCTTGGCAAGAGCGTTATACTTTTTCGTCACGCCGCACCCGACGACGCACAGGATCACACGCCACGCGGCACGTTGCGTGCCGCCATGCGAGGTGCCGATGAAAAATGGGGGTCCGGGGGCGGCTCGCCCCCGGCCGCCGGAGGCACCTCGAAAAACGCAAAACAGGTGCAAATTTATCAAAATTTGCACCTGTTTTGCGTCAATTATTCCAACCAACAGCCAGGACCGTCAGCCCTGGCCGCCTACCCCCGGACCTCAGGGGAAGCAGAAGGCGTCGTACTCCACCTCGATCTCCGAGCCCGCCTGGGGGATGGCGTCGCGCTCGAAGATGACCGAGTTGGTGTTGGCGTCGTAGGTCCAGCCCGTGCTGCGCGGGGTGCCATCGACGCGCACCACCACCGTCGCGGGCTCCGCGACGCGGCTGAGGAAGAACTCACGCTGGAGCCCGAAGGCCCGGTTGCCGACGTTCTGGAGGAAGGGTCCGTAGTCCGCAGCGCAGATCGAGCCGATGGTGCCGCCGGTCGCGTCCGCGACCTCGCCGTAGCGGTAGCCGCCGTCGGCGCCGTCGTTGCCTGCGGTGCAGTCCGCAGGGCGGTTGTTGCTGGTGTTCGCGCCGATGATCACCGAGATGTTCAAGAGCGAGTCGTTGCGGAACCCCTTGATCGAGCGGAAGAAGTCCACATAGAAGTCCGGCTGCGCGCGGCTCTGATCCTCCTCGTCGGAGAGGATGATGATCTCCAGCGAGGCGTCCTGGCGGAGGAAGCCGCCGTTGAAGCCGCCGCAGACCCCGTTGATCGTGCAGAGGTTGTAGGGCTCCTGGCAGCCGCCGCACGCCTGGGAGGTCTCGGTGATGAAGGGGTCGCTCAGGGCGATCCGCGCCGCCTCAAGCCCCGCCTCCTGGGTGCCGCCGCCGACGACGATGTTGGAGACGCGATCCGCGAACTCGCTGAGGTAGTTGGGCGTGGAGCCCGTCAGGAAGGGGGGATCTCCGATCAGGCGACCCGCCGCGTAGCGCGTGCCGTCGATGTTCAACTCCTCACCCACATCCAGGTGGACGATGCCGACGTGGAAGTCGTTGCTGAGCAGCTCCGCCGCCGAGAAGAAGCGCTGGAGGTTGCTCGCCACCTTGTCCGCCTCGGCCTGCATCGAGCCCGAGCCGTCGATGACGAAGAGCGCGTCCACCTTGCGGCCGTCCAGCTGCTCGAAGGTGTCCACCTGATGCGACACCGTCGTCCCCTCGCCGCGCAGCGGCACCCGGAGGTCCGTCCCGCCGCCCACGTCCGAGGTGATCACCAGCTCGCACTGATCCACGCCGCGCGCCGTCGGGCGGTAGACCACCTGGATGGGCACCGGCGCCGCCGAGGTGACCTCCACCGGGTAGGGCGGGCCCGGGGTGCCGCGCAGCTCGAACTCGGGGCTGCACCCGTCCAGGCGCACGTCGCGGATCTGGAGCCCCGCCGTCCCGGTGTTGTAGATGGTCACGTCGATCGTCTGCGAGGCGCAGCCCAGCGTCACCAGCCCGAAGTCCACGTTCCCCGGGATGACCGCGATGTCGGCCACGCCCGTCGTCCCCGTCAGGAGCGTGCCGCACTGGAGCGGCGGCGTGATGAAGTTGCACTCGAAGGGGGGGTTGGGGCGGCGGCAGATCCCGCACGTCTCGGCCTGGTTGCCGTTGAGCGGGTCGGTGATGTTCACCGAGAGGCTGCCATTGACCGGGAAGATGTCCGTGCCGCCCAGCGCGTCAAACGGGTTCGGCGTGTACTTCACGTTCACCGACATCACCTCGCCGGGGCCGAACTGCTGGCCGTTGCCCAGCGAGGCGCCCGTGACCGTGTAGGCCGTGTTGAAGGTGCCGCGCGCCTGCGCGCCGTTGTAGGTGCAGTAGCCCGAGCCGGTGTTCTGGATGTTCACCGGCAGCTCCTTGAACGAGCCGCGGGCCACCAGGCCGAAGTTGGCGGGCTCGGGGCGGATGACCACCTCGCACTCGGCGCGGTCCAGGCCGTTGGCGTCCAGGCGGACGCGGACCTGAGGGCGGTTGGGGTCGTTGCTGGGGATCACCAGATCGCCGCCGTCCCGGCCCAGGTTGGTCGGCCCGTAGGTGATCCGCACGTCCACGCTCTGCCCGGGCTCCAGGGTGCCCTGGGCGCCGGTCGTCGGCGCGAAGGCCGGGTCTGCCGTGATCGCGAACTCGGCCGAGATCGTGTCCAGCGAGAGGCCGTCCACCAGGAGCGCCTCGGTGCCGTTGTTGAAGATCGTGACGATGCGCGAGGTCGTGACGCCCTGGCCCACGTTGCCGAAGTCCACCGACTCCGGCGTCACGCCGATCTCGGGGCGGCTCGGGCGGCCCAGGAGCGCCACCGACGCCTGCGGCGCGGTGGGGTCGTTGGAGAAGAAGACCGCCGTCCCTGTCGCGGTGTCTGCCCCGGCGGTGTAGCTCAGGGTGACCACGGTGGTGGCCTCGGGCTCCAGCTCGACGGGCTCCGCGGGCGGGTTCACCACGGCGAAGTCCGGCGAGGTGCCGCGGAGCAGCTCGACGGCGTCGAGGGAGAGGGTGGCGGTGCCGACGTTGCGGACGGTGATGTCCTCGGTCACGGTCTGGCCGACCGCCACGGTGCCAAAGTCCACGCGGGTGGGGGCCAGATCCAGGAGCGGCACGGGCACGTTCGCGCGGATCGCGCAGGTGAAGCCCTCGCCCTCTGCGATCTCCAGGAGGAGCGTATCCTCAATGTTTCCGCCCAGCTGCGGCGTCACCGAGAGCGTCACGGTGGTGCTCTGCGCGGGGCGCAGCTCCAGGTCCAGCTCAGGGGCGTCAGACACCTGCACGATGTCCCCGAACTCCAGCCCGATCTCCGTCAGCGTCACCGGCAGGCTGCCGATGTTGGTCACCACGACGTCGAGCTGCTCCGTCTCCCCGATCGTCGTCGCGCCGAAGTTGATCGGCGAGGGCTCGCATTGCAGCTCGCGGTTCGGGGCGACGGTCGTCAGGTTGACCACCTGCGTCTGGCCGTCGGTGGCCCGCACCGTCAGGCGACCTGCGGGCGTCGCGTCCGACACCGGCGCGTAGGTCACCGTGAGCGACGTCACCTCGCCGGGCCCCAGCGCCTTCACCTCGGCGTCCACAAACGTGAACGGCCCCCGCGCCGGCTCCAGCGTCGAGGGGTCCAGGCGCAGCGTCCCGGTCCCGGCGTTGGTCACGAGGATCGTCTGCGTCTCGGGCCGCTCGGTGGTCGCGCTGGCGAAGACCACGGTCGTCGGGTCCACCTCCAGCTGGGGCGCCTCGCCAGCGCGGATGTCGCCCTGCGCGTCATCGCAGCCGTCGCAAGCCACCGCGAAGAGCCCAAGCCCCACCAGCAGCGCAGCCAGGGGGAGGTGGAGCACACGCCCCGCAGGGGGCATGTGTGGAGAGGTAGGGAAGATCGACATAGGGGCCTCGGCGGCGATGTTGGGGAGGGGGGAGGGCCAGCTACCTGGTGGCGTAAGCACCACAATCCGATCTAGTATAGTCCTCACGGGCCAGCGGATCAACCTGAACCGCCCGGCCCCTCCCTACGGCGCGAGGCACGGCATGGGCAAGCGGCTCCTCAAGTGGATCGGCGGACTCTTCATCCTCTTCATCGGGCTCATCATCGCTGCAGGCGCGGCGACGACCTTCATCTGGCCCCCGATCAACGACGTCACCACGGGCCGCACGCCAGGCTACGAGGACCTCAAGCCCCAGATCTTCAAGGCGCCGCCGCGCGAGATCTTCGAGGCGGCGCAGACCGCCCTCGACACCATCCCCCGCATGAAGGTCATCCACGCCGACGAGGAGCGCCTGCGCATCGAGGCTGAGGCCACCACGCCCCGCGGCCACTTCACCGACGACATGACGATCACCATCGAGGAGGTGTCCACCGGCCACCAGGTCCTCATCCGCAGCCGCAGCCGCATCGGGACGCTGGACTTCGGCCAGAACGCCCGCAACATCCGCGAGCTTCAGGACGCCATGTCCCGCGAGGTCCGCTAGGCCGCGCGGGCCGCGACATACCCCAGCAGCGCGCCCAGGAAGCACCCGGAGAGCGCCGCCGCCGCCCAGGCGCCGCCGCTCACCAGCGCAGCGCGCCACCAGGAGGTGCCGTGGGCGCCCCGCAGCGCGACGGTCAAGAAGAGCGTGTGGGCCAGCATGGTGCCCAGGTCCAGCAGGAGGGCGATCCCCTCCACCACGGGGATCACCTCGGGCGCCCAGCGCCCGACCAGCCCCACCAGCCCCACAATGAACCCCAGCATCGACCCCAGCGCCAGGACCCCGCTGCTGTAACAGAGCGCGCGCAGCGTCCCCCGGAAGCCCCCGGCGTCTGCGGAGATCGCCATCGCCCCGACGTGGAGCAACGCAGCCGCCACGAAGACCCCCGGCGCCACGAGCACCACCCAGCCCACCACCGCCGCCGCGCCGCCCGCCAGCACAGCGCCCGGGCCGCTGTCCAGACCAACACCCTCCGCGCCCAGGAGATCGACCACGACCAGGAGGAGGTTGCGCAGGACGGCCAGGCCGAACCAGAGCGAGAGGTTCAGCGCCCCATAGCCCACCGCCGGGCCGTAGCGCCCGCGCGCCCGGAGCCGCCCGTAGAACCCCGGATCGCCCCAGAGCGCCGCCGGGGACACCACCGAGGCCCGCGCCGTCTCCAGCCAGGCCCGGGCCCAGCCCAGCTCCTCGCGCTGCTCCCAGGGGATCGGCGCGCTGGGCACCTCGGCGCCCAGCGTGGCGCAGCGGGGGCAGCGGAGCTGCCCCTCGACCTGGAGGGCGCAGCGCGCGCAGATGAAGTCACCGCAGCGCCCGCAGATGTGGGCGGCGCGCTCTTCGGGGTGGTTGGCGCAGGGGGCCTGATGCATCGCGCGGACTCCTCCAGCTTGCAGAGCTCAGGGCGCAGCGGCAAGGTGACACCGGCGATCCTGACGGTCAAGCCCCCGGAGCCTCATGCGACGCGTCGCCTTCTATGCACACTCCCTCCTCGGCGGCGGCCACCTGAGCCGCGCGCTGGCGCTCCACAACGCCCTGCGGCGCCAGGGGTTCCAGGGGGAGCCCGGCGCATCCTCCGCATCGAGCCTTTCCCGGGTCTCCCGGATCTCCCTGTGATCGCGCCGGTGGTCGTGTGCAACCCGGACGAGCTGCACCCGCCCCAGGCGCTCAAGGAGCGGCTGGGGATCGACCCGGGGCGGCGCCTCACCCTGATCCTCCACGGCGGCGTCCAAGGCGAGGCCGAGGCGCTCCGCCGCGACCTGAGCCTCCCGGCGGAGGAGGTGATCCACGCGCTGACCCTCCGGGACCCGGCGCCGCTCTTCCCGGCGGCGCCCTGGCTCCTGGGCGCGGATCGGCTGGTCGGCGGCACGGGCTACAACTTCTACCGGGAGACGGCCTGGCTTGGGCTCCGCGAGCGCACCCTCTACCGCCCCTTCCGGCGCGGCGGCGAGGACACGGCCTGGCGCCTGCGGGCGTGCGCCGCCATCCAGCCGGGCTACAACGGCGCGGACTGGCTCGCCCGGGCCGCCCTGGCGGGCTGAGGGCCCGCGCGCCGGGCGCGCTTGAATAAACACCTCCAGCGCGCGTAATACAGGGCGGCTGTGGCGCTTCGTCTCTCCAACCCCAGGGAGCCTATGAACCTCATCGGTCGGATCTCAACCCTCTCGCTCCTCCTGGCCGCGCTGGCGGCGTGCGGGAGCCCCGCTTCGGGAGGCGGCGGCGACGACGACCCCGAGCGCTGCATCACCAACGACGACTGCGCGCTGGGCGAGCGCTGCTTTCAGGGGGAGTGCGTGGCGCGGGACGGCAACAACGCGCCGAACAACAGCGTCAACAACGCCCCCAACAACAGCGCCAACAACAGCGCCAACAACAACCCCGGCGCGGTCTGCGGGAACGGGCGGTGCGAGGGCGGCGAGGACGCCGCCTCGTGCCCGGCGGACTGCGCCACCGAGGACCCGTGCGGGGGCGTGAGCGCCCGGGGTCGGTGCGTGGGGAGCGATCGGGTGGAGTTCTGCCGCATCCCGACAGGCGACGCGACCCCGGAGCTGCTCACCTACAGCTGCCTGGAGAGCGAGCGCTGCGACGAGAGCAGCGGCGAGGCGCGCTGCCTGCTGGTGGCGTCCTGCCGGGAGAGCACGACGCGGTGCGTGGACGCGCAGACGCTCCAGCGCTGCGTGGGCGGCGAGTGGAGCGACACGACCTGCCCGGGCGGCTGCCTCTCCAGCGCGCTGGGCGGCGCCTGCGCCCCGGACGGGCCGACCCGGTCGCTCCGCATGAGCGCCACCGCCGAGATCCGCACCCCGCGCCAGGATCTCACCGACTGGGGCGAGGTCCAGACGATCCCGGCGGCCTGGATGCTGGCTCTGAGCTTCCAGGGGGAGGAGCTGCTGGACGCCGTGCGCCTGGACGACGACGGCGCCTTCGAGATCCTGGTCCCCTCGACGCCGGGGCCGGAGGACGCGGTCGTCCTCGCGGCGCTGGAGCTGGACGAGGAAGGCGAGGTCGCGATGATGCTGGTGGAGCCGGGCTGGGACGCCTCGTCCGAGCCGCGGCCGCTGGGTGAGGAGCCCAACCCGAACCTCTGGGCCTGGGCCTGGAGCAGCGCGGACCTGAGCGACGGCGTCACGCTGCCGATCACGCTGGACACGGGCTCGGGGGCGGCCTTCGCGTACGTCTACCTCTCGGCGGCCTACCAGAGCGCCAAGGCGCTCTTCCCGGATCGGAAGCCGGACCCGCTGGTGGCCTGGCTCGGGCTGGGGACGGGCTGGGAGTGCGGCGCCTGCTTTGTCCGCTATCCCTCTCAAGTGCTTGATGTTTCAGTGCAGACCCACATCTGGCTGGCGGGCGGCAGCGACGAGGGCTACTGGTCGGGGCCGGTGACGGCCCACGAGTTCGGCCACTACGTCATGGACGTCTTCGGCTACTCGCCTCGCGAGGGCGGCGTACACTACATCGGCGTGCCGACCCACCCGGGCCAGGCGTGGTCGGAGGGCTGGGCGACGTTCTTCAGCACGTGGCTCCGCGCCGACACCACTTACTACGACAAGCAGGGCGGCGGCATGTTCTGGGTGGATCTGGCGGGGCGGACCTACTCCGGCGGCACCCCCTGGCAGCGCCCCAGCGGCAGCACCGGCCTCTACGGCCTCATCGACGAGAACGAGGTCGCCGCCATGACCTGGCGCCTGAGCCAGCAGGGCCAGGGCGCCGAGCCAATGGCGGCCCTCCACTCCCAGCGCATGACCCAGCCGCCCTTCGCGCGCGGCTACCTCCGCCGCAGCTGGTCCCCCTGGGACCCCTCGTCCTACAGCGAGCACGAGAGCGCCCCGATGTTCGCGGACCTCCTCGACGCCCTCCTCTGCGAGGGGCTCCTGAGCACGACCCAGATCGACGCGGTCACCGAGCCGGCCTCCTTCTACCCTTATCCCAGCGGAGCACCGCAATGCTTTTGATCAAAAAATACATCAAATATACATCAATTTGCCTCGTAATCGCACTGGGCGCCTGCGCCAGCCCCGCGCCGTCACCCTCCGCTCAAGAGGCGGCGCCGACGCCGCCGACGCCGCCCACCCCCTCCACCGAGGCCCGCGCGCCTGTCGCGATCACCCTGGAGGCCGGCGCGGCGCCCACCCCGGGGGTGCCCCTCCAGATCACCGCGCGCGTCAAGCGACACGCGCCGCTGGCCGCGCCCCTCCAGATCACCCTGACCCCGCCGCCAGGCGTCACCCTGGAGGGCAACCTCGCCTGGGCCGTCCCCGCCAGCTCGGCGCCGGGGGAAGACCTCCACACCTTCACCGCCCGCTTCGACAAGGTGCCTGAGCAAGACCTCCTCCTCGTCGCGGACATGCAGAGCGCCGACGCGGGCTACCACGCCGAGATCGCCTACCGCTTCGGGCGCCCGGAGCCTCTCCCGGCGTCCCCCCAGCGCGGCGGGGACGACCTGCACCTCAAGGGCCGCAAGCTCGGCAAGCCGGTGCAGATGCCGGCGCCACCCCCGCCAGCGCCGTAACCACCGGCCTCGCTGCACAACCCCCCGTAACGGCAACCCCCCCGGCTGCGTAAGCTCCTGCATCGCTGCGCTCTCAGGAGCAACGCAGCCGGTCCCCCCCGTGACGGGGGGACACCGACCTCCCTCGCCGCGCTCGTTCGCCACCCCTCCCTCGCTACGCTCGCTCGCCAGCGACCCGTCGGTGCCCCCCCGTCACGGGGGGGGCCGGGGCCGTGCGTCCAGTCCCGCAGGGCTGGACGTTACGGCCCCGGGGGGGTTGCCGGCGCCGTTCGCCCAGGCACCTGGGCGTTACGGCCCCGGGGGGGTTGCGCTCCAACACCAAAAGAATTAAAGGAGTGGCCCACGCAAACCGGGGAGAGCACGCCCTCCTGCGCGCCCCCCGGGCGTTGCAGCGTGCCTCAACTTCGGCCCTGGCCGAGCACCCCGGAGACGGATGATGGCGGACACCCAGAACAACTCCTTCAACGCCCGCAAGACCCTCACGGTCGGCGGCAAAACCTACACCTACGCCAGCCTTCAAGCCCTCGCAGCGCAGGGCTACGCCGGGATCGAGCGCCTCCCCTTCTCGCTCAAGGTGCTCCTGGAGAACCTCCTCCGCCTGGAGGACGGCGTCTCGACCTCGAAGGCCGACGTGGAGACGCTGGCTGGGTGGGATGTGAAGGCGGGTCAGGAGCATGAGATCGCCTTCACCGTGGCGCGCGTGCTCCTCCAGGACTTCACCGGCGTCCCGGTCGTCGTGGACCTCGCCGCGATGCGCGACGCGGTGGCTCGCCTCGGCGGCGACCCCAGCAAGGTCAACCCCCTCCAGCCCGTCGATCTCGTCATCGATCACTCCGTCCAGGTCGATCACTTCGGCTCCCTCGCCGCCTTCCAGCTGAACACCGAGCTGGAGTTCGAGCGCAACAAGGAGCGCTACGCCCTCTTCCGCTGGGCGCAGACCGCCTTCGACGGCTTCCGCGCCGTCCCCCCCGGCACCGGCATCGTCCACCAGGTCAACCTGGAGTACCTCGCCCCTGCCGTCTTCACCCGCGAGGACAAGGCCACCGGCGAGCGCTGGGCCTACCCCGACACCCTCGTCGGCACCGACTCCCACACCCCCATGGTCAACGCCCTCGGCGTCGTCGGCTGGGGCGTCGGCGGCATCGAGGCCGAGGCCGCCATGCTCGGCCAGCCCATCGCCATGCTCGTCCCCGAGGTCGTCGGCGTGAAGATCACCGGCCAGCTCCCCGAGGGCGCCACCGCCACCGACCTCGTCCTCACCGTCACCGAGAAGCTCCGCAAGCTCGGCGTCGTCGGCAAGTTCGTGGAGTTCTACGGCCCCGGCCTCTCCAACCTCCCCCTCACCGACCGCGCCACCATCTCCAACATGGCCCCCGAGTACGGCGCCACCATCGGCTTCTTCCCCGTCGATGACGAGGCCCTCCGCTACCTCCGCTTCTCCGGACGCGACGAGGAGCAGGTCGCCCTGGTCGAGGCCTACTGCAAGGCCCAGGGCCTCTTCCGCACCGACGCCACCCCCGATCCCGTCTACACGACGACCCTGGAGATCGACCTCGGCGCCATCGTCCCCTCGATGGCCGGCCCCAAGCGCCCCCAGGACCGCGTCACCCTCACCGCCGCCCAGACCGTCTGGCGCGACACCCTCAAGAAGCAGCTCCAGGGCCTCAAGCGCCTGGACCTCGACGCCAGCGGCAACCCCCAGGGTGACGACAGCGCCCTCTTCGACGCCGTCACCGTCGAGCACAACGGCATGAGCTTCAAGCTCCGCCACGGCTCCGTCGTGATCGCCGCCATCACCAGCTGCACCAACACCTCCAACCCCGCCGTCATGCTCGCCGCCGGCCTCCTCGCCAAGAAGGCCGTCGAGAAGGGCATCGACGTCAAGCCCTGGGTCAAGACCAGCCTCGCCCCGGGCTCCCGCGTCGTCATGAACTACCTGGAGGCCGCCGGCGTCCTCCCCTACCTGGAGGCCCTCAACTTCCACCTCGTCGGCTACGGCTGCACCACCTGCATCGGCAACTCGGGGCCCCTCCCCGACCACATCGCCAGCGCCATCGACGCCAAGGATCTGGTCGCCGTCTCCGTCCTCAGCGGGAACCGCAACTTCGAGGGGCGCATCTCGCCCCGCGTCCGCGCCAACTACCTCGCCTCCCCGCCCCTCGTCGTCGCCTACGCCATCGCGGGCACGATGGACATCGACATCCAGAACGATCCCATCGCCTACGACAACAACGGCAACGCCGTCTACCTCCGCGACATCTGGCCCTCCAACCACGAGGTCGCCCAGGCCCTCGGCACCCTCTCCCGCGAGATGTTCCAGAAGGAGTACAGCTCCGTCTTCGAGGGCGACGCCAACTGGCAGAGCCTCCCGGTCCCCACGGGCGACACCTTCGCCTGGGACCCCCAGAGCACCTACGTCAAGCACCCGCCCTTCTTCGAGGACATGGGCCTGACCCCCAACCCCATCACCGAGCTGCGCGGCGCCCGCGTCCTCGCCAAGCTCGGCACCTCCGTCACCACCGACCACATCTCCCCGGCCGGTAACATCAACAAGAAGTCCCCCGCCGGCACCTACCTCGTCGAGAACGGCGTCGATCCGGTGGACTTCAACTCCTACGGCGCCCGGCGCGGCAACCACGAGGTCATGGTCCGCGGCACCTTCGCCAACGTCCGCCTCCGCAACCTCCTCGCCCCCGGCACCGAGGGCGGCTTCACCACCCACCTCCCCTCCGGCGAGGTGACGACGATCTACGAGGCGTCGATGCGGTACATCCAGGAGGGGACGCCGCTGGTCATCCTGGCGGGGCCGGAGTACGGCACGGGCTCCTCCCGTGACTGGGCGGCCAAGGGCACCCTCCTCCTGGGCGTCAAGGCCACCATCACCGAGGGCTACGAGCGCATCCACCGCTCCAACCTCATCGGCATGGGCATCCTGCCCCTCCAGTTCAAGGAGGGTCAGAGCGCCGACTCCCTCGGCCTGACCGGCCACGAGGTCTTCGACCTCCACGGCTACGGCGACGACCTCAAGCCTCGCCAGGTCATCCAGGTCACCGCCACCCACCCCGAGACGGGCGCCGTCACCCACTTCGAGGCCATCGCGCGCCTCGACACCCCGATGGAGGTCGAGTACCTCCGCCACGGCGGCATCCTCCACTACGTCCTCCGCCGTCTGGCGCAGGCGTAGGCCCCAAGCAGCGCAGCCGCCAGCCCCGGAGGGGCTGGCGGCTGCGCTGCCAGGCGAGGTCACCTCAAGCCGCTCAGGGGATCGTCGCTGCGTCGTCGGACAGGCACACCACCAGGCCGCGCGGAGGGGACACGCTCCCGTCGATGCCGATGGGTCCGTAGCCGAACTCAAAGCCCCGGTCGCGGCAGGCCTGGTCTACCCAGCCGCCGCACGCGATGGAGCCCCAGGTGGTCACGCCGTCGGCGGGATCGGGCGCGCAGATCGCGGGGGGTAGCTCCAGATCGATGGACCTCACCAGCCAGGGCCGGAGGCAGAGCACATCCAGCCTGTCGTCCCGAAACTCCAGCGGCCCCACGCCTGCGGGTAGGCCCAGGGCCTGCGCGCAGTAGCGGTGGGACGCCTCCCAGGTGATGCGGCTCCCCGCCGCAGCCACCGTCAGCTCGTAGCCCAGCTGGGCTCCCGCCGAGAGCTCCGCCCAGGTCGGATCCGCGGTCCCCTGACCGACCAGGCAGGCCACCTCGGCGCCCTGCGCGTCGTGGCGCCCCACGCCGATCCCGGTCTGAAAGCCCGCATCGCGGCACCAGCGATGCGAGGCGGTCAGGCAGAAGGAGATGTTGTCCTCGGCGCTGTCGCAGCCGCGATCCCCGCCGCGCGCTGCGTCCAGCTGCTCCCAGGTGACGGCGCGGAGGGTGACGTGGACGCCCTCATCCATCGCGCCGTCGCAGTCGTCATCGACGCCGTTGGGCGCCTCCGGGACGACGCACTCCCCGGCCCAGGCGCCCTGCACGCAGGCCTGGGCGCCGTCGCGGTTTGAACAGGTCGCGTTGACGCAGGCGCGCGTCACGCCCTCGTCGGCCTGGCCGTCGCAGTCGTTGTCAAGGCCGTCACAGACCTCGACGCCAGGGGTGCAGACCGCCGCGTCGGGGGTGTCAGGCGATACATCCTCCGGGGGGTCCACATCAAGCGATACATCCTCGGGCGATACGTCCTCTTGATGCGATACATCATCGCCGGATACATCCTCAGGCGACACGTCTTGACGCGATACATCTTCGCTTGACACATCCTCAAGCGATACATCCTCAGGCGACACGTCATGAGGTGACGCGTCCTGCGCTGTATCATACAGCTCCGCGTCACGTTCGTGCTTGATGTCGCCTGCGTCGTCTGCTGCCAGCGTCGGCGTCGGGGCCTGGTCCAGCGCGCAGCTCACCAGCCCCCACGCCAGGAGCGCCCCCAGGAGGGGCGCTCTCTGGGTGATCACGGGTTTTGACATTGGTTCCCGCTGCAGGTGTTGGCGCGACGCCCCTGCGCGCCTGGGTTCGTACCCGAGCTGCCGCCCGAGCCCGAGGCCCCGATGCTCCCATAGTTGACCGCGCCCGACACCGCGCCGCCCGAGCGCCAGACCCCCACCGAGGGGCCGCCGCCGCCGCCGCCGCCGTTGCCGCCGCGACCGCCCTGGCCGCCGTTGCCTCCGTCGCCGCCGGGGCCGTCCTTGTCGTCGGTGCTCGCCGCGCCCTGACCGCCGGCGCCGCCGCCGCCGCCGACGCCGCCGACGCCGCCGTTGCCGCCGTTGCCGCCGCCGCGGGTGTGGACCGTCACCTCCGACATGTTCACCGTGCCGCTGGCGATCAAGATCCCGATGGAGGCGCCGCCGCCGCCGCCGCCCGCGCCGCCCAAGCCGCCCTGACCGCCGCCGCCGCCGCCGCCGCCGCCGCGCCCCGTCCCGAAGTAGTCACACCCCACGGCGCAGCAGTTGTTGGCGTTCTCGCCGCCGCCCGCGCCGCCGCCGCCGCCGCCGCCGCCCCGCAGGCCGTTGTCGCCGTCGTCGCCGTTGCTCGGAGACCACGACATCCCCGACACCGCCCCCGAGGCGTTGCCGCCTCCGCCTGCTCCGCCCGCCGTGCCTGCGCACCCGCTGAAGCCGTTCTCACCCGGCGCATGATCCTGCGGATCGCCGTCGCCGCACCCCATCCCGTCCTCGGAGTTCCCGTCCCGCGGGTGAGGACCACCCTCGCCGCCCCGGCCGCCCGCGTTGCCGCTGCCGCCTGTGCTCCCGCAGGTGCCGGCGTTGCCGTTGGCTGAGCCCGGATCGCCGCTCTCTCCCTTCCCGCGGCGGATGCCGCTCCCGCCATTGCCGCCGCCGCCCGAACCTGCGCTCCCCTCGACGGAGCCCGACGCGTTCCCGCCGTTGCCGCCCGGATTACCGCCCGAGCCCGCGCTGCCCGGGCTCCCGTTGCCGCCGCGACCCGCCGTGACCTCGACGTTGCGCAGCGTCAGCCGCGTCCCCGTGTACGACACCCGCATCCCGATGCTGGACGCGCCCGGCGCGCTCTGATCCGCCGACTGGAAGTGCAGCGACTCCACGGTGACGTTGCTCGTCAGCCCGATGAAGTCCGCCGCCACCGGGCCGCTCACCACGACGTTCGCCAGCACGCCGGAGTTGCGCGTGCGGAAGTTGCTCGCATAGCCGCCGTAGAGGCTCACGCCGCTCCGACCGACGATCGGGTTGTTCTCGTTCAGGTTCCCCGCGTCCGACGCGATCAGGATCTGATCCCGCCCCGCGTAGTCCGGCTGACCCGCCAACGCCAGCGCCGTCACCAGCGAGCGCACCGGCGCCCCCGGCGTCTTCCCGTCGTTCAGCGTCAGCGGCCCAGGGCGCACGAAGATCGCCCGGCGGATGTCGCCATCCACGCCGTCGCAGTTCGCGTCGATCCCGTTGGCGTCCGGCAGGTCCTGCGCCGAGGCGTCGCCGTTGCACGCATACTCGCACCCGTTGCCGTTCGGGTTCTGGAGGTCGCCGTCCAGATCCCACCACCCGTCCTGGCAGCGCAGCGCAGCGCAGCTCCCGGTGCTGCACTCCGTCACCGCGTTCGGGCGGCTGCACGGCTGGCCGCAGCCGCCGCAGTGCGCCGGGCTGGAGAGCGTGTCCGTCTCGCAGCCGTCCGTCAGCCCGCCTGCGCAGTCGCGCCACGCCCCCTGGCAGCCCTGGAACACGCAGTCACCGCCCAGGCACACCGCCCCGGCGTTCGCGATCGCGCAGACCTCGCCGCACGCTCCGCAGTTCGCCTCGTCGGTGTCGGTGTCCGTCTCGCACCCGTCCTGCGCGCCCTCCGGCGTGCCGTCGTTGCAGTTGGCCGAGCCGCTGTCGCAGCGCAGCACGTCGCAGCTCCCCGCGCGGCAGAGCGGCGTCGCGTTGTCCAGCTGGCACACCCGACCGCAGCCGCCGCAGGTGTTCGGGTCGTTCAGGAAGTCGAAGTCCTCGTCGATGAGGCCGTCGCAGTCGTTGTCGATGTTGTCGCACGCCTCCACCCCGCCGTGGGTCGGCAGGCAGGCGTACTCGCAGTCGTTCGGGTTGCCGTCCACATCGTAGAAGAACATGTTGCAGGGGCCGCGCACGCACTGGAAGTTCTCGCAGAGCGCCGTCGCGTTCCCGAACGAGCACACGTCACCGCACGCGCCGCAGTTGTTCGGGTCGTCCCCCGGGATCAGCCCCTCGTCCACCTGGCCGTCGCAGTTGTTGTCCTCCCCGTCGCACGCCTCCACGCCCCCGTTGTTGGGCGTGCACGCATACTCACACCCCGCCTGGTCGGCCCGGATGTCGTAGAAGCCCGGCTGGCACTCCCGCACCACGCACTCCCCGGCCTCGCACGCTGGCACCGCGCCCGGCAGGTTGCAGCGCAGCCCGCACTCGCCGCAGTGGTTCGGGTCCGAGGTCGTGTCGAAGCCCTCGTCCACCCCGTCGTCGCAGTCGTTGTCCACCTCGTCGCAGACCTCGGTCGCCCCCTCGTTCCGCAGCGGGTCCTCCTCGTCGCAGTCCAGCCCCAGACACCCCTCTCCGATGCCGTAGCCGTCGTTGTCCGGGTCCAGGCAGTCCGCGCAGACGTTGGACTCCTTCACGCACTGGCGCGCCGGGCGCGTCTCGCCGTCCACCTCCACCTCGCGGCACGTGTACCCCTCCGGGCACGCCCGCACCTCGCACGAGCGGCTGCAGAAGGTGCCATCCAGGTACTCCAGGCAGTAGTCGCTCAACCCGCCGCACTCGCCGTCCCCCTCGCACGGCTGGCACAGGATGTTCGTCTGCGGGAAGCAGAGCAGCGTCACGTCAGCGCCCGAGTTCGTCAGCGCCGCGCACGTCCACTCCTCCGGGCAGCTCTCCGCCGTCGCGCAGTAGTCCGTGCACACCTTGGTGTTGTTCCCTGGCACCTCGATGCAGAGGCCGCTCGGACAGTCCGATGCGTCGTCGCACGCGTCCCCGATCTGCACCTCCGGAGCGGCGTCCTCGCCGCCCCCGCTGTCCCCACCGCCCGACGTGTCCGCCGCCGCGTCGCTCCCGCCGGTCCCCGTGTCCTCCGGCTCCGACCCCGCGTCCTCCTCGTCCAGCGCCACCACGCACGACCCGCTCAGGTCGCAGCGCTGGCCGTCTGGACAATCCTCGTCTGCGTCACACATCGCAGCGGTCACCGGCGCCCCCACATCCTCCGGGTTTGCGCACGACCCCGCAGCACCCACCAGGCCACCCAGGACCAACCATAAGAGAACACGACGTGAGGGCTTCATGACTTCACCTCCCAGGCAAGGACCACTCCCCACCATCATAGCAGCACGCTGCCCCATCACAAAGTCCAAGTCATGAAGATTATTATGACGCAGCGCGTCACCCCCCCGGCTGCGTAACCGCCGACTTCGCTGCGCTCGTCAGCGGAACGCAGCCGGTCCCCCCCGTGACGGGGGGACACCGACATGATCCTCGCTCGCCTGTGGCTCGCTCGCCTCGCTGCGCTCGCTCGCCACCCCTCCCTCGCTTCGCTCGCTCGCCACCCCTCGCTCCGCTCGCCCCCAGC
>CAUJGC010000517.1 GCA_963169075.1 Myxococcota bacterium | reverse complement strand
CCCCCGCACCCGCACCCGCCCCCCCACCCCCAGCCGCCAACCGACACCTCCCCTGGCTCCTCCTCCTCCTCCTCGGCGTCTTCATCGCCCTGGCGCTGGCCGTGGCCGTCGTCCTCGTCGCCGTCATCTCCTTCTCCTCCGCAGCCTGGCCCCCCGTCGGCCACAACTGATCCCCCTCCCCTCCCCGCAGGAGCGCCCGCCCTATGCCCCCCCTCCGCGCCGAAGACTACACCGTCGAACGCCTCCTGGAGTGGCTCGTCCAGCTCAACCTCGCCTCGCCTGCCCAGGCCCGCGAGTGCAAGCGCCTCGAACCCCAGTACCGCGCCTCCATCCAGAAGGAGCACGCCGCACGCAACGAGGGCCGCCGCGCCGTCGGCTACGACGTCTCCCCCGCCGAGGTCGTCGCGCGCATGAACCTCACCGCCCCCGACGGCTCGGCGGTCGATGAGGACCGCCTCATGGAGGTCATCGCCCAGATCGCCGGCGTCCCCTACAAGAAGATCGACCCCCTGGAGCTGAACGCCCCCCTCATCACCGAGACGACCACCCGCCCCTTCGCCCGACGCCACGTCTGCATCCCCCTGGCCCGCTCCGGCCAGACCCTCACCGTGGCCGTGGACAACCCCTTCGACCTCGCCTTGCTCCAGACCCTCCGCGACGTCACCGGCTACGACATCGTCCGCGTCGCCTCCGCCAAGACCGACATCCTCAAGTCCATCACCGAGGTCTACGGCTTCCAGAAGGCCATCCAGAGCGCCGACAAGGAGCTGACCCGCGGCGCCGACATCGGCAACCTGGAGCAGCTCGTCCGCCTCAAGGACGTGGACGACATCGAGGTCAACGACCGCCACGTCGTCAACGCCGTGGACTACATCTTCCACTACGCCTTCGACCAGCGCGCCAGCGACATCCACCTGGAGCCCAAGCGCGAGCAGTGCCGCATCCGCATGCGCATCGACGGCGTCCTCCACGACGTCTACACCCTCCCACGCGCCGTCCACGGCGCCGTCGTCAGCCGCGTCAAGATGCTCGCCCGCATGGACATCGCGGAGCGCCGCCGACCCCAGGACGGGCGCATCAAGACCTCACGCGAAGGCCGCGAGATCGAGCTGCGCGTCTCCACCCTCCCCGTCGCCTTCGGGGAGAAGGTCGTCATGCGCATCTTCGACCCCCAGGTCCTCCTCCAGGAGGTCGAGGCCCTCGGCTTCAACGACGAGGAGTACGCCCTCTGGGACCACTTCATCCACCAGCCCAACGGCATCATCCTCGTCACCGGCCCCACCGGCTCCGGCAAGACCACCACCCTCTACTCCACCCTCCACCGCCTCAGCAGCCCCCAGGTCAACATCACCACCGTCGAAGACCCCATCGAGATGATCTTCGAGAGCTTCAACCAGACCCTCGTCCAGTCCAAGATCAACGTCACCTTCGCAGAGGCCCTCCGCACCATCCTCCGCCAGGACCCCGACATCATCATGATCGGCGAGATCCGCGACGCCGAGACCGCCCAGATGGCCGTCCAGGCCGCCATGACCGGACACCTCGTCTTCTCCACCCTCCACACCAACGACGCGCCCGGCGCCATCATGCGCCTCCTCGACCTCGGCGTGGAGTCCTACAAGATCGCCTCCACCCTCGTCGGCGTCGTCGCCCAGCGCCTCCTCCGCACCGTCTGCGACGCCTGCCGCGCCGAGGCCCTCCTCACCCCCGCCCAGATCGACCTCCTCGACATCCGCCTCCCCCCCGGCTCCAGCCAGCGCCTCCCCGTCCACTACGGCCAGGGCTGCGTCCGCTGCCGACAGACCGGGCTCTACGGACGCACCGGCATCTTCGAGGTCATGGCCGTCACGCCCTCCGTCCGACGCCTCATCAAGCGCGGCGCCACCTCCGAAGAGATCCACCGCGCCGCCGCCGCCGACGGCATGGTCACCCTCCGCGACGCCGCCATACGCAAGATGGCCCAGGGACAGACCACCTTTGAAGAGGTCATGGCGGTTATCGGGGGGTGACCCCCCGTAACGGGGACACCGACGGGTCGCTGAGAGATGGAGGGGTTGCGGAGGTGAAGGAGGGGGAGTAGCGGGGGTCAGGACGCGCGCGACTGGAGGAGGGTAATCGCTTCGATCAGGGTAGGATCGGACTCGGGGTCGATGTCATTCTCCTGAAGATGCTTGAGCAGCCCCTGAACACTCATCACAAAGTAGCGCAGAAATACCTCAGGATATGTCCTCATCAACAGCGTGTAGTACCCCACGCTCTCCCGGGATGCGGCGAGGGCCTCCTCACATCGACCCAGCGCAGAGAGCATGTTGCCCAGGTTGTTGAGGCTCCCTGCGAGGTCGGGCAGGAAGGCCTCCGGGCGCGAGGCGGACAAGGTACGATAGGTGGCGACCGACTCCTCCACAGCCTCCAGCGCAGCCTCGCGCTGACCCAGCGCAGAGAGCCTGAGGCCCAGGTTGTTGAGGCTCCCTGCAAGGTAGGGGGTGAAGATCAGGGGGCGTTCTTGAGCGAGCTGGCGGTAGAGGTGGGTTCCGTGCTCTGCATTGCGAAGGGCGCGCTCGTGGAGCCCCAGGCTCGCCTGACTCATCGAGAGGTGATACAGCGCCAGGGCAAGCTCGCGGATGTCGCCAGGATCAGCCGGGGGAAGCTCCTCCACGCTGGAGACCAGCTGGTCGTATCGTGAGCTGGGCTGGGTCGGCTCGGCTGCGAGACAAAGCCAGAGATAGAGCGTGCGCGGCATGTAGCGTTGGGGTGGCTCAAGGGGCTCCAACAAGGAGCGAGCTTGTTCGATCTCACCCGTCAGGATCGCGAGGTAGACACGATCCAGCTGGACACGCTGCACGTCCTCAGCAGGTAGCTGATCCAGTCGGAGCGCGTCGAGGAGGGCAGCCGCCTCGGCGGTGTTGTGTTGGCCCAGGTGCCCCTCGACGAGGCGCAGCGTCAGTCGGGCCTCGGCGCGGGGATCTCCCTTCGCCTGGGCGAGGAGGGCGGTGTCGCGCGCGATGTCTTCGGGCTGGAGCCAGGAGAAGAGGTTGAAGGTGGGCTGGGCGGTGGGGAGGCTCTCGGGGGGAGGCGGGACCAGCTCCAGGTGGACAGCGCGGATAGACCACATATCCGGCATGCAGGACCAGCTCTGCTCATGGAAGCTGGAGGGGCCGCACCAGAGCAGCGGGCAGTCCAGCTGCTGGATGAGCGGGTCGCGCTGCTGGTTGATCCCGCGTAGCGCCGCGAGCTGCGCGGCGCGCTGCGAAGGACGCGCGAAGAGCAGGAGCGCGTGACCAGGGCCACGCGGCGCCTGGAGCAGGTCCGTCAGGAGGTGGTCCCAGTCGTCCTCGATGGGAGCGAGCAAGGTGGTCAGGAAGCCCTGCGCGTTGAGCCACTCCGTCAGCGCGCGCGCCTGGGGGTAGGTGTCGCAGCGGATGGGGAGGAGGAGGAACCCCTCGTTGAGGGTCAGGGTCCGCAGCAGGGTGTGGAGGGCTTCTTGATTTTCGGGGGTGTCAATCACGGAGCTTCGAGCTTGGAGGCGAGGTAGCGGCGCACCAGGGGGTGCAGGTCGTACCACTCTTCGCCGTTGCGGTAGGTGAGCACCTGCCACTCCTCAAAGCAACGGCTGGCTGCCGCCAGCCTATCCGACCCCGTGGGGAGGGTGTGGGTCGTCGCGATGTGGCGCAAGACCTCCTCGTTGGAGCGCAGGGTGATCATCTTGTACTCTTCTGCCACCCGGTCGATGACGCGCTGGATCGTCTTGAGGTCGATGGGGTAGCTGCTCGTCAGCGTGATGGCGTCGCGCACCATGCGCAGCAGGTCGCGCGGATATCCGCCCGAGGCCTCGATCATCGGGTCCAGCGCGCGCTGGTAGCCTTCACCGAAGACCTCGATCAGGCCCGCGTCGGTGTTCGGCTCCGCATCGGGGGGCTGGAGGCGGTGCATGAGCAGCTCGGTCAGCTTCTGATAGCCGGGGCTGTGGGGTTGCCCTGCCCGATCCCGGACCTTGATCATCGGCAGGGTCTTGATGGGGCTGTTGTAGGCCGTCCCCATGTTGACCGTGCGGAAGCGCAGCCAGAGCGGGCAGGTGTAGACCGTGTGGCAGGGCAGCCGCAGCCAGCGCGCGTGGTTGGAGAAGACGCTCTCGATGCTCGCCTCCATCTCGCTCTGCTGCTCAGGGACCACCGCGCTGAACTTCTCCAGCCCGTCCACGATCAAGACCACGCGATCCTGCCCGCTGGCCGCGCGCAAGCGGACGATGGCGTCTTCAATGATGTTGTGGGCCTCCTCAGCGAACTCCTGAAAGCGGAGCTGGAGGAGCGCCTCGGCCTTCTGGCGGAAGGTGGGGTTGTTCCGGATCTCGAACATCAGCTTCGGACCGTAGGCGTCAAAGCCGATGGTCTTCAGCTCCGCGTCGGACTGGAGCCAGGTCCAGAGGCGGTTCAGGTATCCAGGGGCCTTGTCGGGGTCTTTGCCCTCGGCGCGGGTCGCCTCGCGGTCCATGAAGTAGGCCAGCACGCGGAGCATGTCGGTGATCGACGGCGGCGTGTGGCGGTTGATGAAGTCCTCCGCGTTCAAGAAGACGACATGCGACGGCTCGTCGGGGTCATTCTCCAGCCGGGCCTTGAGGCGGTGCAGCTCGGTGGTCTTGCCCGCGCCGGGGAAGCCCGTGAAGATCTGGGACACAGGCGCCGGGGTGTCGGTGGGGTCCAGCTCAGGCGCCTCACCGAGCATGATCGTGCGGAAGAGCTCGTCGATGCAGCTCCCGTCTGCCCCCCGCAGGTCGCGCTGGCTGTCGAAGTCCACATAGCGAGGGTCATTGATCTGGGTCAGCGGCTCGCTGGGGTTGCAGTTCTTGAAGTAGTGACGCTGCCGTCCAAGGGAGATGCTCATTGAGACTTTCCGTGAGGGGGTGTCCGCAGCATGTGGTGCAACACACCAGGCTCTACAAACCCAGGTGGAGTGTGCTCTGCAGCTTCCAGCGCCGGTCGTGACCGGCGGGGAGCGTCGAGGCCGTTGTATCATAGCACTCTGGAGGGTGGCAGGTGCAAGTCGAACAGGGTGGTCCTTTTCAGGCTCATCTCCTCTTCGCTATCGCCTCCACCTCACTGGCCCACCTCCGCGTTGCGAGGCGCGTGGTGTCCAGGCGACGGAGGCACCCCGCACACCCGCAGGTTCCCGAGGCCGCCCAGCTCCGCTTGATAGAGGTCCAGCTTCTCCTTCACGGGGTACACCGTGGGTGGAGGGTCGCTTGTCAGCATACACGATCCCTGATGTGCAAACCCTACCCCTTGAGCTGCGCCTGGGGAGCTTCCCCATCACACATGAGCCTCACGAGGGGGGGCCGGGCAGCTCGGGAAGCGCGGAGGCACCTCCTGAGGGGGTAAAAAGCTTCGCAAGCGGCGCCTCCCCCCCTCGGGAGGGGCAGGTGGGCGTCTCAGGAAGGGCGGAGGGGCCTCGGGAGGGGGGAGCGCGCCTCTTGCGATGCTTTTTACCCCCTCCCAAGGGGGTCAGACGGGATCGTCAATGGGGGTTGGGGAGGGCGGGAGGGGGTCAGCGTCAACGACCGGAGCCGGGCTGGGGGCTCCGGGGGTCTTCTTGGCGCGGAGGAGGAGCGCGTGGGCGCTGTGCAGCGGCCCCAGGATGAGATCGCGCTGCGCGGCGGTGGCCTGTGTGAAGGAGAGGTTGTCTTCGACGCGCTGGACGACGCGCACCCACTGGCGGCGCGCGGCGAGCAGGTCGCCGCGGGTGACAGCGTCCTCGTCCTTGCCCAGGCCGTCTTTGGCCTGGCGTAGCTCCTCGGCCTTCTCGCCGAGGGTCCTGGCGGTGTCGATCATCTCGGTGAGGTGGGCCAGGAGGTGGGTGGAGCCTGCGGGGATAGCCGCGAGCGCCGCGCGCTGGGCGTCGGTGAGGCGCTCCGCGATGAGGCGGGCGTGGCCCGCTTCGTCGCGGTAGGAGAGGTTGATGGCCGACAGCCCGCTGGGAAACAAGGCGTCACGCAGCGCGAGGAGCGCCGCGACCTCCTCGGGCGTGTCCGCCAGCTCAGCGAGCCCGGTGAGGAGCTGAAAGGTCCCCCGCAGCTTGCGATCATGGCGGCGGTCCAGCTCGAAGAGCTGCGCGATCAACGCCTGGATGGTCGCCTGAAGCTGGCTCTCGACAAGCTGGAGGCGGAGGAGCGTCTGGTGGGCCTCGACGACGTTCTCCATGAGACCGGCGGTCTGGGGGAAGGAGCGCAGGAGCGGCGCTTGCCTGGCGTCGTCGAGCCAGGGGGCGGTCAGCTCAACCATCGTGGTCGTGGGGAAGTCGCGGTAGGCCATAGGGTTACCTCGGGGCTTGGGTTGAAAGACACAACGAGGTTATGTGTAAGCAAGGTGTGGGGGAGATGCAACCCCCCCCCCGGGAGGGCAACCCCCCCGGGGGCGTAACGTCCAGCCCTCCGGGATTGGACGAACGCCCCCGGCCCCCCCCGTGACGGGGGGGGCCCCCCCCAGGGGACCACCAAGCGCCCCGGCCGAGCGCGCCCGCGACCCCGCGGGGTGCCCCC
>CAUJGC010000516.1 GCA_963169075.1 Myxococcota bacterium | reverse complement strand
AGCCGAACATCGTGCAGAAGGAGATCCACGTGCAGATGGAGGCGAACGAGAACCGCAAGTTCGACCGCATGCGTGGACCTGCGGATGCTCCGGCTGCTCCCGTCGACCCGACGAAGCAGCACACGATCCCCCAGCAGATCGACCAGCTCTCCCACCGCGGCAAGATGCTCCTGGCGATCTGCTCCATCCTCGGCCACTCCTTCCCCACCCCCCTCCTCAAGAACGTCCTCCCCCCCGACTTCGACACCGACGGCACCCTGGCCGAGCTGATCGGCTCCCGCATCCTGGAGCCCCTCCTCGCCTCACACGACCACCGCCTCCGCTTCCGCATCCCCCTCATGCGCGCCCTCGCCACCCGACGCATGAACCCGGCGCGCACCCAGCAGCTCCACCTCCGCGTCGCCGCCATGCTCCACGAGCGCCCCAACACCCTCGACCGCGCCGAAGCCGAAGGCTGGCTCGCCATGCACGCCGCCCTGGGCGGCGAGGTCCTCCAGGGCATCGACCATCTGCTGGAGGCCGCGGACGCGGCCCTGGAGCGCTGGGAGCCCGAGAGCGCCCTCCGACGCCTCCGACAGCTCCTCCGCTGGCTCAGCGAGCAGCCCGAACCCCTCACCCCGCCCCTCCGCCTCCGCCAGGCGCGCACCCTCCTCGGCCTCCTCAAGTCCGCGCGGCGCCTCGGCCTCAAGCCCCGCTCCGACGATGACGATGTCGTCTCCGAGCACCACGTCACCGAGCTGCTCGCCCTCCTGAGCGATCCCGCCGCCGCGCTCCCCCACCGCCTCCGCGCCGAGGCCGCCCTGGAGGCTGGCCGCTACCTCGCCTCCATCGACCGACAGCAGAGCGCCCGCGCCGCCCTCCAGAGCGCCCTCCAGGCCCTCCGCGACGACGAAGCCCCCGAGCTGCGCGTCGAGGTCGAGCTGCACCTCGCCTCCACCCTCCTCGCCCTCCAGAAGGTCGGCCAGGCCGCCGACCTCGCCGCCGAATGCCTCGCCCGGCTCCGCGACCTCGGCCCGCCCCCTCCGATCCTGGATGACCTCTTCGCCCTCCGCCCGGCCCAGGCCCTCGCGCTCCTCGCGGAGATCTGCGCCGCCCGCCAGAAGCTCTCCCTCGCAGACGACTACCTCCAGCAGGCCCGCCGCAGCGCCGAGGCCGACGGCGACCTCGACCGCCTCCACGAGATCCACACCCTCCGCGCCCGCCTCGCCCATCTCCAGAACCGCCACGCCGAGACCGTGCAGGCCCTGGAGACCGCACGAGAGCTGGCCTTCCGCGCCAACGACCTCCGCGCCCAGGCGCGCATCCTCTTCAACCTCGGCGTCACCCTCGCCCTGGCCGGGAACACCCACCGCGCCCAACACCAGCTCCGCGTCGCCGCCGTCATCGCGCGCGCGCTCGCCTGGAAGGACTTCGTCACCCTCGTGGACGATCAGCTCAAGCGACTCGCATGAACAACCCCGCCCCCCCCACCGAGCCCCGCGAGCCCAAGGCGCTCCCCCGCTGGCTCGTCATCGCCGCCAGCACCCTCCCCGTCGTCGTCATGCTCGCCTACTTCTACCTCAAGCCCGCCCCCGAGCGCGTCACCCGCGTCCGCCCGCCTGGCCCTACCGTCCCCCTCTACAAAGGCGCCCCCTGAGGCAACGCGTCGAGGCAAGGGGGCCAGGGGTCGCTGACCCCTGGCCGCCGGAGGCAACCCGAAGTCCCCTGGGTTGCGCAAAATGCCATAAATATCAACCCATTGGCTGCGTCGGCATCACCAGCGAGCACACCCGCTCCTCCAGCGCGCGGATGAAGGCTTGCACCCCGGTCTCTCTGTCGCGCGCCTCCAGCCGCGTCACATCCTCCAGACACCGCGACACCAGCTCCGCCAGCTCCTCGCGGGGCGTCGCTCTGGAGCGCGCATCCAGCCCACGCAGCCTCCGCAGCACGCGCTTGGCGTCGCGGCTGGAGTCGTTGGGCCGCGCGGTCAGCAGATGAGCCGCTGCGGTCGGATCGAAGCCCAGCTCACCTCGCAGCGCCTCGACCAGCCCGCGCTCGCCTGCGTCACGCGGCGTCCACCCCAGGACAAACCAGGACTCCGCGTCCTGATGCGACGCCGCGAGCACCCACGCCAGGCCCGTCACCGTCGCCTCCAGCGCCTGCCGCAGCCCGCTGAGCCGCTGCGCGTCTCCATCTGTGTCGCACGCGATGATCACGCACCCCGCATCGCCGCCTGCTTGCGCCTGAACCCAGATCAGGATGCGTCGCCACTTCGCCGCGTCCAGCTGCTGAGGCCGCCCGTCAATGAAGCCTCGGGGCTTGGGTGGGCGCCCCGGCGTGATCTCCTGTGTCCTGGCCAGCTGCCACGCCTTGACCTCCGGCGTGAAGCGGAGTCCAGGCCACACCACGTCCAGCTCCTCCTCGCCTCGCCACTGGAGCGCGCAGCTCACCCCCTCATCATCCACCAGCCAGTGATGACCGCCCTGAGCAGCCGCGCGCTTGATCACCCCGCGGACGAGCCCCTCGACCAACGCCGCATGGGTCGCGTCCTCACCGATCAGCCACAGCATCCTCACCGCCCTCCGCCGCGCTGCGCTCGCGGATCCAGTCCTCTCCAACAGACGACCAGAACTCCCCGACCCGCAGCACCCCAAGCCACTCCCCCGCCTTCGCGTGCGCTGTCAGCGGATGCACCTCCACCTCGCCTTGAGCGTTGCGCCCGAAGACCTGCACCTCCTCCGGCGCGCATGCGTCCACCAGATCCGGCGAATGAGTGCTCAGGATCAGCTGAAGCTCCGGGCGCTGCGCCTGAAGCTCCCGCAGCATCGCGATCAGCTTCTGCTGCGCCCCCGGGTGCAGCCCACGCTCCGCGTCGTCCATCAAGAGCAGGTCCACCCCAGGCTCCTCCAGCGCGGTCAGGAGCCCCAGCGCCAGCAGCGTCCCCTCGCTGAGCTGCGCCGCCGGGATACGCCCCGCCCCCGCGATCTCCACCTCCAGCCCCACCCCCCCCACCTTCCGAAGCTCACGATGCACCAACGCCTCCCCGTTGATCGTCACCGTCTGCCTCGCCTCCACCTCGATCTCCTGCGGCACCGTGAAGATCCGCCGCACCTCGGGCACCAGCCGCTGCAACCCCGCCTCGATCCGCTCGATGCTCCCATCTCGGAGCCCCGTCAGATACTGGAGCCGCGTCGCCAGCCCGCCACCTTCCTCGTCCATCTGCATGATCCCGTTCGCAGCAGGGGAGGGCGCGCGCAGCTTGCGAACATCGAGCTTGAGGTAGCGGAGAGAGGGGAAAAAATGTACTGAGCTTATCTTGTATGTGTTATTGGTGGTTGATTTGTTTTCTTTTAATAAGTAATCTTTGTTGCTCAATACGGTTGTCGAGCATGGTTCGCCAGGATATTTTGTGGTCTCGGTATAGAAACTTTTACTGATGTTTTTGTTTTTTACTATTTCTGTATAAATCTTTATTGATTTTGTGCTTAGTCTGGTGTCATTGATTTTCTGGATTGATTTCTTTATGTGCTGTGATGACCATGAGTGAATCTCCTCCTCTTTTAATTCCTCTGATTTGATTTTTTGTGCCCATCTCCCCAGAACCTCCAACGCCTCCAACGCCGTGCTCTTCCCCACCCCATTGGGGCCGACGAGCACCGTCAGGGGCGTCAGCTGGATCTCGACCTTCCGGAGCCTCTTGAAGCCTTCAATGTTCAACTGTGTCAGCATCGCAGCGCTCTGGCTCCAGAATGAATGGGGTCCAGGGGTCGCTGACCCCTGGCCGGCGGGGGGGCCCCAAAAAAAAAAAAAAAAAATAATGTTTTTAAAGTTGGTTTG
>CAUJGC010000515.1 GCA_963169075.1 Myxococcota bacterium | reverse complement strand
GTGCGGCGGCGAGGTGGCCTTCAAGCCAGGCGAGGGCGGCGGCGCGCTCGGGGAGGCGGGCGGGTCGGGCGGGGGGGACGGCGAGGGAGGGGGGCGGGAGGGGGGCGGCGAGCTGGGCGGCGCTCCAGGCCTGGAGGGCTGCGAGGAGCGCGCGGGCGTCGGGGAAGCGGTCCTCGGGGCGGCGGGCGGCGGCGCGCTGGAGGATGGGGAGGAGGCCGTCGTGCTCGCACCCGTCGGGGAGGGGGAGGGGCTCGCGCTGATCGACATGGGCGAGGAGGAGGTGGGTGGGGCGCTCGCGGAGGGCGTGGAAGAAGGGGCGGCCGGTGAGGCACTCCCAGAGGATGTGGCCGAGGGCGTAGACGTCGACAGCTGCGGTGAGCGTCTCACCCTCGATCTGCTCGGGGGCCATGTAGAGGGGGGTGCCGAGGAGGGAGCCGTCGCGGGTGAGGGCGTGGAGGGTCTGGGGTGCGTTGGCGAGGCGCCGGGTCGCGCGGGCGACGCCGAAGTCGAGGAGCTTGAGGTCGTCCTCGGGGGGGCGGACGATGGCGTTCTCGGGCTGGAGGCCGCGGTGGATGAGGCCGAGGTCGTGGACCTCGGCCAGCGCGCGGCAGAGCTGGGTGAGGAGGTGGGCGGCGCGGCGCGGGGGCAAGGCTCCTTCGCGGCGGAGGAGGTCGGTGAGCGTCTCGCCCTGGAGCTGCTCCAGGGCGAGGAAGGAGGCGCCGGTGGCCTCGTCGCGCCCGTAGTCGAAGGTGGTGAGGGTGTTGGGGTGGGTGAGGAGGCTGGAGAAGAGGGCCTCCCGGCGGAAGCGCTCGACCGCGGCGGGGTCGGCGTGCTCGCGCGGGTCGAGGAGCTTGAGGGTGATCGGTCGATCCAGATCCTCCTGCCAGGCGCGGAAGAGGTGGGGCCAGGCGCCGAGGCGGAGGGGTTCGATGACGCGGTATCGGCCCGCGATGAGGGCGCCGGGGTGGGGTGCGTGCATAGCTACCAGCCGATGAGGAGGGGGAGGCGATGTCCAAGGGGGTTGTTGTCTGGAGGCTGCTCCAGCGCGAAGCGGAAGGCGAAGGCGCGGTGTGCGAGCCCGACGCTCAAGGCGAGGCGCGCGCCTTCCTGCAGGAGGTCGCGGCGTGCCTCGGCGGGCGCGAGATCCACAGCGGCGGCGCTGCGGAGGAGCGCGAGGCGGACGCTGGGGGCGTCGGGCGCGGGGGGGAGGTGGCCCTGGAGCCACCCCTGGAGCAGCGCGGTCCAAGGCGAGGGGGGTTGCTGGGCCAGGAGGGCGAGCGCCTCGGCCTGCTCCCCTGCGAGGCCGAGGAGGATCGCGCGCTTGGCGCCGACGCGGCTGGCGTCCTCGTCGGAGAGGCGGCGCTCCAGCGCCTCGTAGTGCTGCTCGGCGGCGGCGAGGGCGGCTGCGGCCTGGGCCTGCTCGCGGCGGCGCAGGCGCATGAGGGCGCCGTAGGCGAGGAGGTCGATCCAGGCGAGGCGCAGCTCGGGGGCTGTGGGGTGGTGCTCCAGCTCGCGCCGGGCGGCGATCAGGTCGCCTTCGGCGGCGCAGGCCGCCGCCAGGACGAGGCGCGCCGCGCGGGTGCCCGGGTGGTCCCCCACCCGGAGGAAGGCGTCCAGGGCGCCGAGGAGGGCCTCACGCGCCTCCGCCGGGCGCATGTGGAGGAGGAGGGTCTTGCCGAGGACGAACCCCGCGACCGCGTGGCCGTGGATCTCCCCGAGGGCGCTGTAGAGGGTCATGGCCTTGCGGACGTCGCGCAGGGCGAGCCCCAGCTCGCCCTGGCGCAGCCGGACCCGGGCGAGGATGAGGGCGGCGCGGGCCTGGAGGGCGTCGCTGCCGAGGACCTCGCTGAGCACCTGAGCCTCCAGCAGCCGCTCCAGCGCGTCGCCGCGCTCGCCGTCCAGCGCGTCAAGCCAGGCGCGATCGATGGTGGCCCGCGTGAGGCCACCCTCGTCCCCGGCGTGGTGGTAGAGGGCGCGGGCCTCCTGGAGGAGCGTCGCGGCGCGGGGGCGGTCGTCGCGCTGGAGGGCCAGCTCGCTCTGGAGGTGCGCGGCGCGGGCCTCCAGCGAGAGGGCGTCCGGGGTGCGCCACGCCTGGGCTGCCTCGCGTGCGCGCCGCAGGAAGTCCTCCGCCACGGCGCTCTCTCCGAGCGCGCCGTAGAGCTCCCCGATGCGGAGCAGCGCGAGGGCCGGCTGGCTGGGCGGGAGGGCCTGCGGCGGGAGCGCCTGGAGGACCTGCCAGGCCTCCAGGTAGTGCTCCAGCGCCGACTCCATCTGGAAGGTGCGGTAGTCATTCTCGGCGGCGCGGAGGTGAACCTCCGCAGCCTGGCGGGGGTGACCGGCGACGCTCCACAGCTGGGCGGCCCGGCGGAGCGTCGGGCCGCCCAGCTCGGGGGCGTGGCGATCCAGGAGGCTGGCGGCCTCCTCGGCGACGCGCTGGGCGGCGAGGCCCAGCGCGCCGCCGACGCGGGCGCGCCGCAGCTGCTCCTCGTAGAGCGCGCGCTGGAGGGCCGGGACGGAGAAGCGCAGCAGGCCCGCCTCGCAGCGGAGGAGATCCGCCTTCACGCCCTCCCGGAGGAGGGCCTGTCGCTCCTCGGGCCCGAAGGGGCCGCCCAGCCGCAGCGGCAGCTCCTCCGGCACCTCCTCGCCCAGCAGCGCCAGCGCCTCCAGCACCTTCAAGAGCTGCGTCTCCTCGCCGCGCGGCCCGTAGAGGCGCTGGAGGAGCAGCTCCTCCAGCCGCACCGGGAGCGGGAGCGGCGCCGCGTCCGAGGCGTCAAAGACCCCCTCGTGGCTGAGGTGGATGGCGCCGGAGGCGGCGAGGTGACGCGCCGCCTCCCGGAGGAAGCGCGGCTGACCGCCGGTGTGGAGGCGGAGGTGCTGGGCGAGGCGCCGCGTGACCGGCGCGCCCAGGAGGTCGCGCAAAAGGTGCTCGACGCCATCCAGCTCCAGCCCGCCGACGCGGCGCCGCACCACCAGCGACGACGGGGCGCGCTGGAGGACGTTCAACGCCTGCGCGCCCACCGACCCCCTGGAGATCTCCTCCAGGTCGAGCGTCCCGACGATCAGCAGGCGCAGGTCCGGCCGCAGGTGGTGGAGCAGATCCACCAGGAAGTGCAGGAGGAGCGGCTCGGCGTGGTGCAGATCCTCCAGGCACCAGACCAGGACGCGCCGCCGCGCCAGAGAGAGGAAGGGCTTGCGGAGCGCGTCGAAGAGCTCGCCGCGTCGATCCCGCAGCTCGCTGAAGGCCGTCCGCAGCTCGGGATCGTGGCGCAGGAGGCGCAGGATGGTCTGGACGTGGACCTCATGCACCGAGGAGATGTCGTGGAGCGCCCGGCGCACATGGCGCGAGAGCGAGGAGGAGTCCCCCGCCTCGATCCCCAGCAGCCGCTCCAGATCCATCCAGAGCCCCCCGACGACCCGCGCCTGCCCCGGCGGGCGCTCCAGCAGGAAGAGGGGCGCGCCCTCCCCGGCGGCCACCCGCCTCAGCTCCTCGCAGAAGGCGCGCAGCACAAAGGTCTTCCCCCACCCCGTCCTCCCCGTCAGGAGCAGGAGGCGCGCCCCCTCGCCTGCCGCGACGGCGTTGAGGTGCCCCCCAAGCCAGCACAGCTCGGCGGCGCGCTCCGGGCGCCGCGCCTCCAGCCTGGAGAGGCTCAGGAGGCCCGGTGTGTGGAAGGCGAGGGCCGCGACCTCAAGCGCCAGCTCCGAGGCCTCCCAGGAGGCCCCAGGGGCCTCCTGGGGCACGCTCTGGAGGAAGTCCAGGAGGGCCTGGGCGGTGGGGAAGCGCTCAATGGGATGGCGCGCCGCGGCGCGCCGCACCACCACCGCCAGCAGGTGCCGCTCCAGCGCAGGCGGCAGCGATGCCTCCCGACCGTCCAGGTGCCCCTGGATCACCCCCATGAGATCGCCGCCCTCCAGCGGAGCCTGCCCCGTGAGCATCGTCGCCAGCAGGTGCCCCAGCGCGTAGATGTCTGAAGCCGGCGTCTCCTCCTCCCCGAGCAGCTGCTCCGGCGCCCGGTAGAGCGGCAGGTGCAGCGGAGGCTCCGCCTCCGGGTCCAGCGCGGCGTCACGCGCCAGCTGATCCAGCCCGAAGTCCAGCACCTTGACCCGCGGCGGCTCGTCCAGCGTCGCGGCCCGCTCCAGATAGATGTGGGCCGGGTGGAGATCCCCGTGGGGAAGCTCCTGCGCGTGGGCCTCGCGCAAGCCCAGCGCGATCTGACGCAGCACCTCCTGCGCCTCGGCAGGCGGCAGCGGCCCCGCCTGGAGACGCTCCGCGAGGGTCTGCCCCTCCAGCAGCTCCATCGCCAGGTAGAGGAGGTGATCCCCGGCCTCGCCGTAGTCCAGCACCCGGATGGTGTGCGGATCGGTGCGCTGGCTCAGGCGCAGCGCCAAAAGGCGAAAGCGCGCCACGCGCTCGCCGTCCCGCGCGCCCTGACGCCAGAGGCGCAGCGCGACGAAGCGATCCCGATCCTCCTGGTAGGCGCGGAAGATCCCCGCGCCGCGCTCCCAGCTGAGGCGCTCAATGAGGCGAAAGCGCCCGGCGATCAGCTCGCCAGGCTGGGGGCTCTGCGCGACGCGCTTGCTCTCTCGCAATGATGATGCTCCACCTTTCAGGGCCCATGCTCGCACCCGCCACCCTTTTTTGTAACCCGCTCCGCACCCGCTGTCCACGCCAGCGCGCGCGCAAGGGGTAGACCTCCGCGTCGCTTCGTCGTAAAGGGTGTGCGGGGGGACAAGGAGCACGCATGTCCCAGATCATACATCCCCAGCCCTCTCTCCTCGACGCGCTGGCCCGCGGACCCCTCGTCGCGGACGGCGCCCTGGGCACCCAGCTCTACGAGCGCGGCGTCTTCGTCAACCGCTCCTTCGAGGAGGTCTGCCTCAGCAACCCCACCCTCGTCCGGCGCGTCCACGAAGACTACCTCGCCGCGGGCGCCCAGCTCATCGAGACGCACACCTTCGCGGCCAACCGCATCAAGCTCGGCAGGCACGGCCTCGGGGATCAGGTCGGCGCGATCAACGCCGCCGCCGTCCAGATCGCCCGCGACGCCGCCGAGGGGCGCGCCTTCGTCTCAGGCGCCGTCGGCCCCTCCGGGCTCACCCCCGGCGTGATGACCCGGCGCGAGCTGGAGAGCGTCCAGGACGCCTTCCGGGAGCAGATCAGCGCCCTCGTCCACGCCGGCGTGGACCTCATCATCCTGGAGACCTTCCGCCTCCTCTCCGAGCTGCGCCTCGCCCTGGAGGTCGCCCGCTCCATCACCTCCCTCCCCATCGTCGCCCAGGCCTCCTTCGACGCCGAGGAGCGCACCGGCGACGGCGCCGACCCGGGCCGCGTCGTCGAGGTCCTCAAAGACCTCGGCGCCGACGTCGCAGGCGCCAACTGCATCGAAGGCCCCAAGCTCCTCTTCAGCGTCGCCCAGCAGATGCTCAACCACGAGATCCCGATCTCCATCATGCCCAACGCGGGATACCCGCGAAAGCAGGACGATCGCATGATCTACATGGCCACCCCCGAGTACTTCGGCGTCTACGCCCGGCGCTTCTTCGAGATCGGCGTCTCCATCGTCGGCGGCTGCTGCGGCACCGGCCCCGAGCACATCGCCCGCATCGCCAACGCCGCCCGCGCCGTCAGCCCGGGGCCCGCCGAGATCGAGGTCGGAGAGACCTCCCAGGTCCGCCACCGCGCCGCCCTCGGCGGCGTCGAGCCCATCCCCGTCCCCCAGCGCTCCGCGCTCGCCGCCAAGATCGACCGCGTCTGGCGCGAGCGCGTCAACGCCGCCCACAACCCCCTCCCCCTCTCCCCCGAGAGCTTCGTCGTCAGCGTCGAGGTCAACCCGCCCGCAGGCATCGACCCCGCCGAGTCCATCCAGGCCGCCCGGATGCTCCAGGCCCACGGCGTCGATGTCATCAACATCGCAGACGGACCCCGCGCCACCGTCCGCATGTCCAACCAGGCCCTCGGCATCCTCACCCAGCAGCAGCTCGGCATGGAGGTCATCCTCCACATGTGCTGCCGCGACCGCAACCTCCTCGGCCTCCAGTCCGATCTCCTCGCCAACCACGTCCTCGGCGTCCGCAACCTCGTCGTGGTCACCGGCGACCCCCCCAAGATGGGCGACTACCCCCACGCCACCGGCGTCTACGACCTCGACTCGGTGGGGCTCCTCCGCATGATCCAGGGCCTCAACCGCGGCCTCGACCCCGCGGGCAAGCCCATGGGCGCCCCCACCTCCTTCTTCGCCGCCTGCGGCGCCGAGCCCGCAGCCCTGGACTACGACCGCGAGCTGCGACGCCTCGAAGCCAAGCGCGACGCCGGCGCACAGCTCATCATGACCCAGCCCGTCTACGACCCCCGCGTCCTGGAGCGCTTCCTCAACGACACCCGCGACCTCCACCTCCCCATCCTCGTCGGCCTCCTCCCCCTGGCCTCCTGGCGCAACGCCGAGTTCCTCCACAACGAGGTCCCCGGCATGCAGATCCCCGAGCCCATCCGCGAGCGGATGCGACGCGTCGAGCCCGGACCCCGCGCCCGACAAGAAGGCGTCCGCATCGCCCAGGAGGCCCTGCTCGCCGTCGCCGATCGCGTCGTCGGCGCCTACATCATGCCCCCCTTCAAACGCTACGCCGCCGCCCTCGAGATCCTCACCTGCGTCGGCTACGCCGCACCACCCACCGACCCCGCCTGAGAGCCCGCCCCATGCCTCCCCGACCCTCCCGGAAACCCGCCCCCGAGCCCCCACAGAACCTCCAGAGCCTCAAGGGGACCTTCGTCCTGGTCCTCATGGCACCCGTCCTCATCGCCCTCGTCGCGGGCGCCTGGTGGACCTGGCAGGGCGCCGAACAAGGACTCCCCCTCCTCGCCGGAGGCGTCGTCATGGCCGCCTTCAACGTCTTCATCCTCAAGTACCTCTTCGCGCGCCTCCAGGCCGAAGCCGACAAAGAGGCCCAGGGGACCCGCGATCAGGAGCCGCGCCCCTGAGCCTCTTCCCGGCGGCGCCTCGTGGATCTATAGCTTCCAGGACCAGTATACACTGGTCACGCTCTGAACAAGAGTGCAATCTCCCCCGTGATGGGTGACGGATCACCACCTCAACCCCCACGGGAGGACCTGTGCACGCTCACCTCGACGCCCACGACGAGCCCCTCAAGCCCCTCAGCCCTCGCCAGCGGGATCTGCTCAACGCGATCACCGAGGCGCTCGACGAGGAGGGGCGCGCCCCGACGATCCGCGACCTCGCCAACTCCCTCGGCATCGCCTCGACCAACGGGATCAACGACCACCTCACCGCGCTGATCCGCAAGGGCTACATCACCCTGGAGCCAGGCATCTCGCGCGGCGTGCGCCCGCTGCGCTACGCCGACGCCAGCCCCTTCCTCACCCGCAAGGAGCTGCTCGCAGAGATCGCCCTCCTCCGCGAGCGCCTCGCCCGCGCCGCCCCCCTCGACGCGGCGACGCATCGACGCTAGAGTGGGGGGATGTCGGCGCCTGAAGAGGCGCCTCCCCTCCCCTCCTCCCTGAAGACGCCGTGCGCCAGCGCTCACTCCAACGACGCCTCCTCGGGATCATCGCCGGGCTCCTGCTCGGCGCGATGGTGTGGCCTGGCCTCTCCACCGCGACGGTCGAAGAGCAGCGCAAGCGCCTCCCGCCGCCGGCCCGCGCGTGCTCCGACCCCATCGCGGGCCTCTGGATGGGGCACCAGTACCTGCGGGATCACTGGAACCGCTTCACCCTGGACATCCGCCGCCCCGATCCCGACGCCCCCGACCTGCACGGCGAGATCCGCTCCCACTTCTGGGAGGCCCCCACCCACGTCGAGCAGCCCCCCGCCTGCGACGGCGTCAGCGACCAGTTCAAGGGCGTCATGCCCGCCACCGGACGCTTCGAGGAGAACCACGTCTCCTTCACAGGTCACAGCTATCAGGTGGTGGAGTCGATCTGCGGCAACCTCCGCAGCTACTACCCCGACGCCTTCTCTGGCGCCCTGAGCCCCGACGGCACCGAGTTCATCTCCCAGAACGACGACGGCCACAACCCCGTGATCCCCGTCCTCTTTCGCCGCATCAAGTGCGACGAGCCCGACCGCCCCACCCCCGACCTCCCCCCGCCCCGCGTCCCCCCGGCATATTCCCAGGGGTGCGGGTGTTTCTGACCCCGCGCAGCGCGCAGCGCGCGGCGCCCCCTCCCCCTCCCGGCCCCGGACCTCCATGCACCGACGTCGCCATCAACGCATCGCCCTGAGCTTCGCCGCCGCCCTGGTCCTCCTCTGCCTGGTCGTGCGGCCCTCCCTGGCGCCGGCCACCGTCGAGGAGCAGCGCAAGCGCCTCCCGCCGCCTGCCCGGGACTGCGACGATCCGGTCACCGGCTGGTGGATGGGGCACCAGGTGCTCCGCAACGACTGGTACCGCTTCACCCTGGAGGTCCACCGCGTCGAGCCCGGCAGCGAGGAGCTGACCGGCAACATCGAGGCCTGGGTCTGGGACGGCGAGGCCGGGGAAGGATCGCCGCCCCCCTGCCAGGACAACGACCACAACCAGTACATCCTGGATCAGCCCGCCAAGGGCACCTTCCGCAACAACCACATCGAGTTCATCGGCCAGAGCTACACCGTCCGCAAGGTCCTCTGCGGCTCCAGCGGCGGCTACTACCCCGACGGCTTCTCCGGCGATCTGATCCTGGAGAACACCGAGTTCCACACCGAGAACGACGACGGCTACAACCCCATCACCACCGTCGTCTTCCGCCGCATCAAGTGCGACGACGCCCCCAAGCCCATCCCCGACCTCCCCCCGCCCCGCGCGGAGTACAAGAACGGCTGCGGCTGCTTTTGAGGCCCGGCGCCGGCAACCCCCCCGGGGCCGTAACGCCCAGGCAGAGCCTGGGCGAACGGCCCCGGCCCCCCCCGTGACGGGGGGGCACCGCCCTCCCTCGCTGGGCTCGCTCGCCACCGACGGCACGTAGCTGTCGCTCCCCGCTCCCTGCGGTCGCCCGCGGCCTCAAGGCCGCGCAACCCTCCCCCAGCGACCCGTCGCCCCCCGCGACCCGTCGGTGTCCCCCCGTCACGGGGGGGACCGGCACCGTTCCGCCGATGAAGCGTAGCGAAGTCGGCGGTTACGGGGCCGGGGGGGTTGTCCTCCCGGGGACCGCGCGGCTCATTGCAGGTTGTAGTCGGCCTCGACGGAGGAGAAGAAGGGATCGGCGACGCGCTCGACGGTGTCTTCGCTGAGGGCGGGGGCGTCGAAGAGCTGAGGGCAGGCGTCGGCCTCGGCGTCGTCAGCGGCGTCGAAGGAGGGGGTGCAGGCGGGGTCCAGCACGCCGTCGAGCCAGAGGACGCGGACGCTCTCGGGGTCCAGCTCCCAGGTGCCGTCTCCGAACTCATCGACGCGATGGATGAGGAGCGCGCGCTCAGGAGGGAGGGTGCGGCCCGTGAAGAGGGGGCGGAGGTCGAGGCGGGTGTCTGGCGGGGTGGAGAAGGGGAGGGTGGAGGGGGCCAGCTCGGAGGTGGCGGCGAGGAGGGCGTCGAGGATGCGGGAGAGGGCGTCGATCTCGTCGCCGCGGAGGCTGCCCCAGCGGAGGTTGCCCTGGACGGGGTTGGCGCCGCCCTCGGTGATGGCGACGCGGAGGTTGATGAGGGCGCTCTGGAGCTGGTCCTGGGCGGCGCGGAGGCGCTCGTCGGCCTGGGGGCGGAGGGCGCGGAAGGCGGCGGCGTTGAAGCGGGCGACGCGCTCGTCGAGGGAGGCCGACGAGCCGAGGGCCTGGCGGAGATCGAGGGGCCAGGCGTAGGCGCTGATCCAGAGGAGGGTGGAGGCGCTGAGGCGGAGGGTGGAGGCGAGGAGGAGGACCTCGGGTCGGGTGAGGCGGAGGGTGGTCCTGGCGTGGAAGGCGGCGCCGCGGAGGGTGAACTCGGAGAAGTCGGGGTGGTCGGCGGCGCCTTCGAGGGTGTCCGCGAGGCGCATCAGCTCGCCAGCCAGCTCCGCGAGGGTGTCTGCGAGGTCGTCGGCGGTGGTGCCTTCGGGCGTGCCATCGAAGAAGACGCCGGGGTCCTGGAGCTGGTCGGCGGTCCAGGGGAGGGCGTCGTCGAGGCGTCGCTCCAGCTCCAGCTCGTCGGTGTGGGCGGCGAGCAAGGCGAGGATGCCGTCGTTGCCGAGGAGATCGCGCTCGACCTGGACAGGCTGCCCGCCGAGCTGGCTGATGAGGTGGGCGGCGGCGCCGCGCTCGGGGGTGAGGAGCAGCTCGGTGAGGACGAGGCCGACCTGGGCTTCGGGGAGGTCCGGGGAGGTGGGGGAGAGGGTGACGAGGGCGAAGCTCTCGGCGGCGGCGCGCAGCTCGTGGCGCTCAAAAAGGGCGAGGCCCTCCTGGTAGGGGCCGGTGAGGGAGGTGTCGGGGGGTAGGGAGGCGCCGCTGCTGGCCTCATCGGCGGAGCAGCCGTAGACCGCCGGCGCGAGGGCGCCGGTCGCGAGGAGCGCAGCGAGGAGGAGGAGCCTGGGGAGGGCGCGGTGTGCGGGGTTCACGGCGTCGTTCCAGCGGTGGGCCGTTGGGCGTGTGGGGTCCGCAGGCGGCGGACTGGCAGGGTGAATGCATAATCCAAGCCAGCGCAGGTGACGCCTCGGCGTGCGAGCCCCGGCGGGCGGGCGCGCGGGAGCGCTTGCGAGGCGCGCGGGTGTGGAGTAGGGATACTCCAGCCCTCGCGCGCAGGCTGGGGGAGCGTTGCTCCAGCCGCGGGTGAGGTGAGACGACGGAGGGGCGCCAGGGTATGTGGAGCGGAGCGTCAAGGTGGCGGTGGAGGTGCGCGCTGGCTGTGCTGGCGTGGTGCCTCAGCGCGTGCCCGGACGCGGAGATCTTCACAGGGACCTACCACGAGCTGGTCCCGCCGGTGGACCCGGCGACGGGCAAGTACGAGCGCGACTTCGTCCTGGGGCTGGATCTCTTTCAGTTTGGCGAGGAGCGGGGCGGGATCGTCCGCTACTACTCCCTCCGCGAGGTCGAGGGCACCGAGGCCGATCCCTTCGAGCGACCGGATCGGGTCTGCTTCTGGACGAACGTGGTGGAGGCGGAGGAGGGGAGCGCGCAGCTCCGCCTGGCGTACACCGACGATCGGGAGCGGGTGAACGATCTGGTCCTCCAGAGCGACTCCAGCGGGGGGCTTCAGGTGCAGCGGGTGGTCTTCGCGGACACGCCCGGGGTCAGCTTTGAGCAGCAGGCCCACACGCTGGAGGTGCTGGAGGATGTGGAGGCCGACAACACCTGCGCGCACGCCGCCGAGGAGTTCCGCCTGACGATCCAGCTGGACGCGGCGAGCGGCCTGCAGCGGCTGGGGGCTGCGGAGCTGGCGGGGGAGCTCTGCGCAGGCAACACCTGCGCCGACACCGGGCAGACCTGCGACCCGCTCACCGGGGCGTGCATGGCGCCGGTGGAGTGCGCGACGCCTTGCGCGGCGTCGGCGGCGTGCTCGCCGCGGACGGGGCGCTGCGAGGCGAAGGCGCCGCCGGGGCGCCTCACGCTGGCGCTGGCGTGGGTCGGGCAGGGGCGCTCGGAGGTGTACGCGTGGGGGACGCGGGTGGCGACGCTGCCGCAGGGCGTGGGGCAGACGAGCTTTGATCTGCTGCGGAACCTGCCGCCGGGGCAGTGGCAGGCGCTGCCGATCCCGTGGGTGGAGTCGGGCAACGCCCGCGTGGTCATGGGGGTGGTGCTGGCCTACCGCGACGACGACGCGCCGTCGCTGGACGAGGAGGACCTGACGCCCGGCGCCGAGGTGAGCCCGGACTGGGACAAGCGCGGCGAGCCGCTGGTGGGCTCGGCCTTCGAGGCGCTGAGCGAGACGGAGCGGCGCGGCCTGGTGCTGCTCTACATCGACGGCGACCCGGAGGAGCTGGACCCGGACTTTCTGCGCCTCTTCACCGACCGGGACGAGCGACCGCTGGAGCCGGGCTATGGGGTCTATGAGCTGATCTTCGACATCGAGGACCCGCAGCGCTTCACGCTGCGCCGCGCGGCGGTGAACGCGATCAAGCTGCGGCTGCGGGAGTGGTCCCTGGCGCTGGACGCGGAGGACATCGACAAGAACCTGCCGAGGATCCCCAACCTGTGAGTGCCGCCATACGCCAGCGCCGGGTGGGGTGGGCAGAGCTGCTGTCTTTTGTGTTTGTTTTTGCATTTATTTGCATGTTTTTTTGCCAGGGTGAGGCGCAGGCGCAAGGGCGTCGCCTCCACCGGGTCTATGTCCAGGCGCCGTTCGCGCTCTACCCCGATCCGAGCCGCCCGCGGAGCGCGCGGGAGGTCATCTTTGAGGAGGAGGCGGTGCGCGGCGCGGTGGAGCGCCACTTCGAGGCGCAGCCCGAGCGCTTCGTGGTGCTGCCCACGGAGTCCATCTACGCGCGCGGGGAGGCGTCGGGGGGGCTGGACGCGCCGCTGCGGGGCTCGCCCCAGGCGATGCGCTTCATCCTGGAGCTGGAGCGCGCCAAGGGGCTCTTCGAGGACGCGCGGCGCGCGTTCAACCGCTACGATCTGCCGCAGGCCGAGGCGTGGCTGATCGAGGTGATCGACGTCTACGAGCGCCTCCTCTTCCCGATCCTCAACCCCACCGATCTGGGGCGGGTCTATGAGACGCTCGGGCTCGTGATCTGGGAGACGCCGGAGCGCCGGGGCGAGACGATCGAGGCCTTCAAGAATATGGCGCGCCTGGACCCGGAGCGGGTGCTGGCGACGCCCTACTTCCCCGGCCCCATCGTGGAGGCGTACCAGAGCGCGCGGGAGGAGCTGCTGCGCGGCCGCCTGGCGGGGCCGGACCCCACCGACGCGGAGGTGGTGCGGGCGCTTGGGGAGCTGGTCGAGGCGGATCTGGTGGTGTGGGGCTATGTGGTGCAGGGGGCGGACGGGGGGAGGGAGCTGAGCCTCCACCTCCACCGCCGGGACCGGCGCCTCTCGCTGCCGCCGGAGCGCATCCCCTTGACCGGCGTGGAGTCCATCGACGCGGAGCGCGCGGATCGGGCGATCAGCCGCCTCTCGGCGTGCGTGGAGCCCTTCCCGGAGGAGGTGGAGCCGCCGACGCCGCAGCGGGCCTTCTATCTGGACTCGGGCTTCGCGTACCACGTCTATTTGAAGCGCCCGACCGAGGAGGTCTTTGACAACCTGGGCTTCGCGCTCTCGGGGTCCTACGAGGTGCTGGACGGGTTCGCGCTGCGGGCGGGGGTGAACCTGCTGACCTCGGGCTCGGATGTGGAGGGCGATCTCTTGAGCGAGTTCAGCACCATCCGGACCTTCCTGGGTGGGGCGTTCTCCTTTCCGCTGCGCTGGGGGCGCCCCTTCGTCGGCTTCGGGTTGGAGACGACGCGCGTGGGCGAGTTCCAGCACACGGACTCGTTCTACTGCAAGGTGAACGCGGACGACCCGGCGGTGTGCCGCCCCGACCAGATCGAGAGCAACGCGCCGGGGTGGCTGATGGGGGTCAACATCCAGGCCGGGGTGAGCGCGCTGCGCTTCAAGAGCCTGAGCCTCTACGTATCTGGAAACGGTTCGTTCTACGTGGTGCCCTTCTCGGGGAAGGAGGTGGATCTGCCATTAGGCTTCGATGTAGGCGTAGAGTATACGTTTTAGGGCAGGTGGCACCTCCTGGAATGCGGCGGGCGCGGCGTTGTGTTGTGGCGGTCGGCGATGTAGAGTAGCCCTGGTTCAACCCGCAGCGAGGTGCCCCATGTCCAGCAAGTCCCTCCTCCTCTCGCTCGCGTCGCTCACGCCGCTCGTGCTGGTGGCCTGCCCCGGGCCGCAGCCGGTCCCGGACAACAACGCGCCGCGCCCGCAGGGCTCGTGCGATCTCCAGATCGAGTCCACGCAGAAGACCACAGCCGATCTGAGCGCCAAGCTGGACTATGCGCTGGTGGAGGTCGCAGGTCAGGCGAGCTACGACTCCTTTCAGGAGGTGAAGGTCGGCTTCGATCAGCTCCAGCGCGACTTTGACCTCCAGAGCTACAAGCTCTGCCAGGACGCGGAGGCGGGGCGTGTCTCGCAGGCGTATTACGAGAAGCGGCGGACCTGCATGGACAACGCGCTCTCGGCGATGCGGGTGATGGAGAGCGATCTGGTCAACCTCAAGGAGCGCGATCCGCAGGAGGCGGCCTGGGCGATCGAGTCCAAGCTCGCCTGGATCCAGCAGGCGGTGCAGTGCGAGAGCGGCGGGAGCCCGGGCCTGGCGGTCCCGAGCGGCGCGCCGAAGGTGGAGCTGACGGCCTACCTCCTCTGCCAGCGCAAGGCGGGCGCGGGGTGGGAGGACGTGCCCAACTGCGACGGCGCGGAGCTGCGCGAGGGGGATCGGGTGCGCTTCGGCTACAAGACGGCGTCCCCGGCGCGGATCTACATCCTGGCGCACAACAGCACCGGGCAGTTCCAGATGCTCTTCCCGGACCCGGGCATCGACAACGAGTCCACGCCGAACGCGGACACCTTCGTGCCCGGGGACGACTGGTTTGTCCTGGACGATGTGGGCGGGGTGACGGAGGTGGTCCAGATCGTGGCCTCGGCGGAGAAGCTCCCCGAGCTGGAGGCGCTGCGGGGCAAGGACTTCCCGCCGCAGCGCGCGGCGGCGGCGGGCGGCGGCAACGCCAACGGCAACAAGGGGCCCCAGGTCAAGACCCGGCCCAAGGCGGCGCCTGAGGCGTACAAGACCCGCGGGCTCCTGGAGCCTTTTATTGCGCGCGGCTTCAAGACGCAGAGCAAGGGCAAGGCGCCGGTGCGCTCCGCGGTGGGGCAGGCGGAGGTCGCGACGGTGCCGGCGGTGAACGCGCTGCCGGGCGCGAGCGCGGTGGAGTTCCGGGTCATCCACAAGTAGAGGTCGGATGAGCAGGGCAGGCGAGCGGGCGCCGCGCCCCGGGGAGCTGGGAGCGGGCAGCGCCTACACGCTGCGGCGGCTCCTGGGCCGCGGCGGCTTCGGTGAGGTCTGGCTGGCGGAGCACGCCGGGAGCGGGGAGGAGGTGGCGGTCAAGCTGCTCCTGCCGGGGATCTCGGAGCGCGACACGCAGATGGAGCGCTTTGAGCGGGAGATCCGCACGGGCGCGTGGATGCAGCACCCGCATGTGGTCCGGGTGCTTGACGCGGGGAAGGACGCGGAGAGCGGCCGGGCCTGGTTTGCGATGGGCTTCAGCGCCGGGGTGCCCTGGGGGGAGGCGGGGCTGACGCTGCGGGGGGTGCTGGAGGTCGCGCGCCAGGTGCTTGGGGCGTTGGCGTGGGTCCACGCCCGCGGGGTGGTGCACCGCGACATCAAGCCGGACAACATTTTGGTGGAGCGCGGGGAGGTGGGGCCTGTGGCGCGCCTGCTGGACTTCGGGATCGCCTTCCTGGCGGACGGCGTGGCGCGCCGGAGCCCGTCTTCGGTGACGCAGCTTGGGGCGCCGATGGGGACGCTGGCCTATATGAGCCCGGAGCAGGCGGCGGGGGAGACGTCTTCGGTGGGGCCTGCGTCGGATCTCTACGCGCTGGGGATCTCGCTCTTTGAGCTGGTCAGCGGCCAGAAACCCTTTCAAGGCAAGGGGTTGGGGCTCCTGGTGAAGCACTGCGCCCACCCGCCGCCGCCGCTCACGCCGGGGCCTGGGATGCCGGAGGTGCTGCCCGAGGGACTGGAGCCCTTGATCGGGCGCCTCCTGGCGAAGCCCTACGGCGAGCGCCCCGAGTTCGCCGTGGAGGTCCAGGCGGAGGTGAACCGGCTGCTGCGTGGCCTGGAGGGGGAGCCGTGGTGGGGCGCGGCCGCGGAGGCGAGGGCGGAGGAGGCGCCGCCGACGCGGCCGGGCGTGCTCCTGGCGCCCGCGCTGGCGGTGGCGGAGACGGTGGACTCGTTGATGGCGTCGGCGGTGGAGCGTCGCCCTCGCGGCGCGGACCCGGGTGAGGCGCCGCTCGCCGCGGGGCGTCGCCTGGAGGGGGCGCCGATGTCGCTCCTGCGCCTGCGTCCGGCGCCGCTGGTGGGGCGCGCCGCGGCGCAGCAGGCGCTGCAGCGGGTCGTGCAGCGGGTCGTGCGGACGCGCGCGCCTGCGGTGGTGGCGGTGCGCGGCGCGGCGGGGAGCGGGATGACGACGCTGGGGGGGTGGCTCGCGGAGCTGCTCCACCAGCATGGGGTGATGCGCACGCTGGAGATCAGCCTGGTGGATCACGGCGCGCTGGGGGCGGCGCTCCGGGCGGCGCTCCACCGGGCGCTGCGCCTCCCGCAGCTGGAGCGCCGCCCGCTGATGGAGCGCATCGGGCAGGTGTTGGACTGGCGCGGGGAGGAGGCGCAGGGGCTGGCGGACTTTCTTGTGTCGGCCGAGGTCGAGGCGCCTGGCCTGGACGGCGCGGTGCGCTGGCGTGAGCTGCTGCAGCAGCGCACGGCGCACCCGGCGCCGCGCCCGCGCCAGGTGTGGCTGGACGGCGCGGGGCGAGACGCGGCGGCGGTCGCCCGCTGGGTGGAGGCGACCGCGCAGGAGGTGCAGGCGCCTGTGCTCTTCCTCTGGACGGACGCGTCTTCGGCGCCGCCGCTGGGCGGCGCGTCGCTCTGGGACGAGGTGACGCTGGGGAGGCTGGAGGATGGGGAGGTGCGCGAGCTGGCGGCGGCGCTGGTGCCGGGGCTCGCGGAGGAGGGCTACGAGCACCTGACCCGCCAGGCGGCGGGCAACCCGCTGGTGGCGCGGGAGGTGCTGCTGGGGTGGGTGGAGCGTGAGCTGCTGGTGGACACGCCTGCAGGGTGGTGTCCGGCGCTCCAGGTGACGACGCTCCCCACCCAGAGCCCCGAGCAGGTGTTGCAGCTCCAGCTGGCGGCGCTGATCGAGCGCCAGCCCGAGCCCGAGAAGGCGCGCTGGGCGCTGGAGGTGCTGGCGTTCATGGGGCCGCTCTTCCCGCCCGAGCAGGCCGCGCGGGCGCTTCAGGGGAGCAGCCTGGACGTGGAGGGGTTGATACGTCAGGGCGTCCTGGCGGCGCGGCCCTCCTCGCGGGAGGCGCGGGTCGCCTTCGCCAACGCGACGGCGCAGAGCCTCTTGCAGGCCGGGGCGAGCAGCGGCGGGCGGGCCGGAGCGGCGCGGCTGGCCGCAGCAGACGTCCGCATCGAGGGGGCGGTCCAGGCGCTGATCCAGGCCTCCTGGGATACGGTCGAGCAGAGCGTCAACGCGGCGTTGAGCGTGCTCCGCGAGCTGGAGGCGCCGCCTGATGATGAGCGCTTCTTGATCGCGGTGGAGGTGCTGATGAGCATGCTCTACCGCAAGAAGGAGTCGTCGAGCCTCGCGCGGTGGGCAGACTACGTGCTCGCTTGCAGCGCGCAGGCGAGCAGCCCATCGGGGGCGATGCGCACGCAGCGGCTGGGGCGCTTCTGGAAGGTCTGCGCGCTCTCGGTGGAGCAGCGCCTCGACGAGGTCCTCCAGCTCGCGGAGGGGCTCAGCCAGCGCGAAGACGTCGTCGATCATGTCACCTACGCGGCGCGCCATCTGATGGCGCAGATCCAGTGTCGGCGCGGCGATCTTGAGCTGTCAGCTAAAAATCTTGATAAATCATATCAAGATTTGAAGAAGATAAAGTCTATCAAGGGGGTTCGCTCCCGGCTGGTGCTCCTGGATGAGGCAGACCTCGTCAACTCGACGGCGCAGCTCCGACAGCTCCAGGGCGATCTTCAGAGCGCAGCGGCGCTCCAGCGTCGCATCCTCCAGATCTATCGGGAGGTGAGCGATCCCCAAGGCGAGGCGCACGCGCTGATGGCGCTGGCGCGGAGCGTGCGGACGCTGGGCGACGCCGCGGAGGCGCAGCGCCTCCTGAAGCGCGCGCAGGGCATCCTGGAGGCGCTGGATGATCGGGCGGGGCGCAGCTATCTGGCGTGGGAGCAGGGCGCTGCGGCGCTGAAGGAGGAGCGCTACGCGGAGGCGGAGGCGGTCTTCTGGGAGGCGCAGCAGCTCTTCACGACGATCGGTGACGCGGCCACGGCGGGGATGTGCGCCAACGGGCGCGGGGAGGCTGCCCGCAAGGCGGGGCGCCTGGCCGAAGCGGACGGGTATTATCATCAGTTCTTCGAGGTGATGAGTCAGGTTGGCTATGTGCATGGTCAAGCGTTGGCCTTGATGAACATGGGGTGGACGCGGTTGGAGGCGCAGCAGGTGGAGGCGGCGTGGGGGTGCTTCCGGGACGCGCGAGGGCTCCTGGGCGAGGAGACGCCGCGCACCTATCGCTTGATGGCGCGGATCGGGCTGGCGCTGACGCTGCACCTGCGGGGGGCGCCTTCGGAGGCGATGTCGGCGCTCCTGGAGGCGGAGAGCGTCGCGGAGGGGCACCCGGTGACGGACGAGGACTGCCAGGCGGCGCTGCGGCGGCTGGCTGCCGAGGCGCAGGGGGAGCTTGCGGGGGCGATGCGCTCGCGGGCGATGCGGCTCCTGGGGGAGCGGGGGTGAGGGGGCTCCGGGTCCTGCACCTGGCGACGCAGTCTGCGACGGCGCTGCGCTTCGTAGCGCCGCTGGGGCGCTGGCTGGAGGGTCGAGGGCACGCGGTGGTGCTTGGGTGCTCGGGGCGTGCCTTCGCGGACGCGCCGCGCTATGTGGAGGCGCTGCGCGGTCAGGGCTTTGCGGTGGAGGAGGTGGACTACCCGCGGGGGTGGTCGCTGGGCGGGGACGTGGCGGCGCTTGGGGCGACGGCGGGGCTGATCCGGCGTGGGGGCTTCGACGTGGTGCATACGCACAACTCGAAGGCGGGGTTCATCGGGCGCTGGGCGGCGAGGGCGTGTGGGGTGGGGCGTATTTTCCATACAAATCATGGGCTTGCGATCGAGAAGGCGGGGCTCTTCCCGGCGTGGGCGGAGCGGGTCCACCTGGCGCTGGAGCGCGCCGCCGGGGGGTGGAGCGACGGGATCTTCGCGGTGTCGGCTGCAGAGGCCGAGAAGGTGGTGCGGCTCGGGATCGCGCCTGCGGCGCGGGTGCAGGTGGTGGGGCCGGGGGTGGAGGCGGCCTTCTGGCGTCGGGCGTCGGTGGAGGCTGCGGAGATCGCGGCGTGGCGCGCCCGACATGGGCTGGGCGCTGAGGCGGCGGTGGTGCTCGGGGTGGGGCGGCTGGTGCCGGAGAAGGGGTGGGAGGTCTTCGTGGAGGCTGCGGCGCGGCTCGTCGCGCGTCGCCCCGGGCTGCGCTTCGCGGTGCTTGGGGAGGGGCCGGAGCGCGGCCGCCTGGAGGCGTTGACGCGCCGCCTGGGACTGGAGGGGCGTCTGGTGTGGTGCGGCGAGGCGGGGCGCCGGGAGGAGGTCCGCGCGGCGCTGGCGGCGGCGGTGATGCTCTGGGCGCCGACGCGGTGGGAGAGCTTCGGGGTGGCGGCGCTGGAGGCGCTGGCGATGGAGACGCCGGTGATCGCCAGCCGCATCCCGCCGCTGGAGGCGCTGCTGGAGGGGGGGCGCCTTGGGGTGCTGGTGCCGGTGGGGGATGTGGCGGCGCTGGAGGCGGCGGCGGCGGCGGCGCTGGAGGCTCCGGCAGCGGCGGCGGCGCGCAGCCGGGCGGCGCGCGCTGTCGTGGAGGCGCGCTGGGATGAGGCGCTGGGCTTCGCGCAGATCGAGGCCGCCTACCTGGCGGCTACTCCTCGCGGGCGAAGGTGAGCTGCTGCTCGGGCAGCTCGCCCAGGAGGCGGTCTTCGCCGCGGACGACGTTGTAGGGGTCCTGGTACTCGTCGTGGGCGCGCGGCGCGTTCAGGTCCAGGGCGGTGTCTGCGGCGCGGCGCTGCTGCTTGAGCCAGGGCAGCTCGTCGCGCTCCTCGGCCTGCTTGCACTCGATGCAGAGGGTGGTGACGGGGCGGGCCTTGAGGCGCTCGACGTTGATGGCGTCTCCGCAGCGCTCGCAGTAGCCGAACTCGCCCTCCTCGATGAGATCGAGGGCGTAGGCGATCTTCTTGAGGAGGCGTCGCTCGCGGTCGCGGAGGCGCAGCGTCATGCTCTGGTTGTAGACGGCGGCGGCCAGATCGGTCTCGTCGCGCATCTCGTCCCCGGGGATCTTCATGGCGGCCTTGAGATCGGTGGGGTCGTGGTTGAGGATGCGGCTGCGCTCGTCGAGCAGGACTTGTCGAAAGTAATCCAGGAGTTGCGGTTCCACAGCGATTCCCTCCGTGTCGGCGGTGCGACGACGCGCAGAGCGAGGGGCTCCGTTGGCCTGTCCTGCAAACGGACGGCGGTGCGTCATCTGTGGTGGCCTCCAAGATAAGGCCTGTGACGCGGTCGCGCAAGGGCTGGGGGCGACGCCCCTGAGCCCTCGATGTTATCGGAGGCTCACTGGCAGGAGGCGGAGAAGACGAAGGGCTGGTCCCCGGCGCAGGTGAAGGGGCCGCTGGGGGAGACGCGCCGCCCGTCCTGGCTCTCGACGATGAAGGTGAAGGGCTCGCCGGAGGGGAGGGGGTCGCAGGTGCGGAAGGGCGCCGCCACGGTGACCGTCCCCACCGGCTCGGCGCTGCTGCTGATGTCGTGGAGGTAGACGCTGGCCTCGCCCCAGACGGCCTCGCAGCCCGGATCGATCTGGACCACCAGGACGCACTCGCCGGGCGCGCACACGTCCTCGGGGCAGGCGCAGGTCGCCTCGGGGGCCTCCTCCGCCGGGGCGGCGTCTTCGCCGCAAGCGGTCAAGGCGAGGAGGAGCGAAGCGGCGAGGAGGGGGAGGGGGAGGGGGCGTGGGAGGCGGCTCATGGGATCGGGGCTCCGCAAGGGGCGCCCCAGGCCGTCTCGCCGTCAACGACGGTCCAGCGGACCCGAGCGCCGAGCAGCTCGCGGGGGGCGGCGGTGGTGGGATCGACGGAGAGGGCGACGAGGTCCGCGCAGGGGCCGATGCGGCCCAGGTGTCCGGCGTCGGCGGCGTGCAGCTCGGCGGCGTCGGTGGTGTAGGCCCGCAGGGCCTCCTGGCGGGTGACGCGCTGGTGGGGGTTCCAGCCGCCGGGGGGCTGATCGGCCTCGTCCTGGCGGGTGAGGGCGGCGTGGAGGCCGGCGAAGGGGTCCAGCGTCTCGATGGGCCAGTCCGAGCCGAAGCCGACGCGGAGGCCGCGATCCAGCGCCGCGCGCCAGGGGTAGGCCCAGGCGCAGCGGGCGGGGCCGAGGAGGCGCTCCGCCCAGCGCATGTCCCGGGTGCAGTGGATCGGCTGGAAGGCGACGCGGACCCGGAGGCGTGCCGCCAGGTCCAGGTCCTCGGGGGTGGTGTGCTGGAGGTGCTCGACGCGCCAGCGGAGGCGGTCGAGGGTCTCGGGGTCGGCGGCGCTGGCATAGGCGAGGAGCGTCTCGCGGATGGCGCGGTCCCCGATGGCGTGGGTGGCGAGCTGCCAGCCGCCGCGGGCGGCGGCTGCGGCCAGCCCGCGCAGCGCCTCGGGGGTGGCGACCGAGAGGCCGCGCTCGTCCGGGTAGCCGGTGTAGGGCTCCAGGAGCCAGGCGCCGCGGGAGCCCAGGGCGCCGTCTGCGAAGGCCTTGAGGGTGTTGATCTGGAGGTGGGGTGTGGCGACGCGGGGCAGGGGGTGGGCGTCGGCCCAGGCGGCCAGCTCCTCGGCCGGGGCGTAGACCATGCCGCGGACCCGGAGGCCCGGCGCGTCGGGTCCGCAGAGGGCGCGCTCGTAGGCGGGGAGGTTGTGGGGCTCGATGAGGGCGCAGTGGACGCAGGTGATCCCTGCGGCGAGGAAGCGGCGGGCGTTGTGGCGGATGAGGGCGACGAGATCGTCCTCGGCGGGCTCGGGGATGGCGTCGGTGATGAGGTCGGTGGCGGCGTCGATGAAGACGCCGCTGGGTCGTCCGTCGCTCAGTCGCAGGATGCGCCCGCCGTGGGGGTCCGCCGGGGCCGGGGCGTCGGGGTCGAGGCCCGCCGCCCGGAGGGCCGCCGCGTTACACCACACCGCGTGGCGATCGGCGCGGTGGATGACGACTGGATTTCCCGGCGCAGCAGCTGAGAGGAGGTGATGGGTCGGAAAGCCGTCGTGGAGGTCTGCGTCTGGGGGCCAGAGGGCCTGGTTCCAGGCCCGCCCCTCGATCCAGGCGCCGGGGCGGAGGCTGCGGGCGTGGTCCGCGACGGCGTCGGCCCAGGCCGCCGGGGAGGTGTCGTCGGGGCGCTCCAGGGCGTCCAGGCGGAGGCCGAGGCCGTGGAGGTGCGCGTGGGTGTCGATGAGGCCGGGGAGGATCGCCGCCGCCTCGGGCTCGACGACGGGCTCGCCGGGGAGGCGCAGGGGGAGGAGCGCGGCGGGGTCCCCCGCCTGGAGGACGCGCCCGTCGCGGAGGAGGAGGGCGCCGACGGCGCCCCAGGGATCGTCCGGGGTGGCGCGTCGGGGGTCGAAGGTGAGGATGCGGGGGTGGAGGAGGATCATGAGCGGAAGCGGCGGCTGCGCGGCCTGGGGGCCGCGGGTGCGTCGGCCTCGGCGGCGCCAGCGTCCGCCGCCGGGGGCTGGTCGAGGCCGAGGAGGACGCGGGCGGCGCGCTGGAGCACCTCGTCGTCCGCGCCGAGGGCGCGGAAGAGGCGCGCGTTGCGGCGCAGGGGGTTGGGGTCGAAGGCCAGCTCCCGGGCCTTGCTGAGGCCCAGCTCCTTGAGGAAGACCATCGGGAGGCAGGGGATGGGGAAGTCGGAGCCGACCAGGACGCGCCGTCGGCGGAGCGAGTTGCCGAGCATGGGCTCGACGTAGGTGCGGCGGATCGGGCTGGCGAAGCCGGAGATGTCGCCGTAGAGGCGCGGGTAGCGGGGGAGCATCCCGGTGAAGTGGTCGAAGTACTCGACGGCGTGGAAGGTGCCCGCGGCGGCGCAGTGGGCGGCGATGACGGTGCAGCCCTCCTCCAGCGCCGGGATGAGGCGTCGGGGGTCGCCGTAGTCGTCGCTGATGGAGGGGAGGGCGTGCTCGTAGCCGGTGTGGGAGAGGAGGGGGAGGCCCAGCTCCGCGAGGCGGCGCCAGAAGGGGCGGTAGGCGGGGTTCGCCGGGTCGAAGCCCTGGAGGTTGGGGAGGACCTTGAGGGCGACGGCGCCCGCCTCGGCCATGCGCTCCAGCTCGTCGAAGGCGTCGCGGCGCTGGGGGTTGACGGAGGCGGCGGGGAGGAACTCGGGGTGCTCGCGGCAGACGCGGAGGACGGTGTCGTTGGAGACGACGAGGTGGGAGCGCCCCTTGTCCCGCTCGCCCTGGTCGTCGTAGACCCAGTCCAGGGCGAGGAGGACGGCCAGATCGGGGGGCTCGTCGTCCATGACGCAGAGCTTGAGCTTGTGGACGTAGTGGTGCTCGCGCTCGCGGTTGGAGCGGTTGGCGAGGCCGAGGTTGCGCATCAAATACTGATAAACCACACCAGATTGCAGCTCTTTGCTGATGTAGTTCCCCTCTTCCTCGACGAGGCTGAGCATGTGGACGTGCATGTCCACGATGGAGTCGGGGCGGATGCGGTCGAGGAAGCGGGTGCTGCGGGTGGTCATGGGCTCACTCGTCGCGGTGGCCGCGCCGCCCCTTCATGAGCCCGCCCAGGGCGTTGGAGAGGGTGCCGCCGAGGCCCGAGACGAGGCCCTCCAGGCCCGGGCCGTCCCCCAGGATCTCCTCGTGGGAGAGCTTGCTCTGGCCGACGTAGGAGGTGGGCGCGTGGTGGGGTCGCTCGTGTCGCTCGTGTCGCTCGTGTCGGCGCGCGTCGCGGGGGGCCGGCTCGCCCCAGGCGTCTTTTTCGGGGCGGCTCCAGGGGGCGTCGGCCCAGGCGGCGTCCTCCTGGGGGTCGGCGTGGGTCTGGGGGCGGAAGGGGGAGCGCTCGGCGGGCGGGGTCTTCGCGCGGCGCTCGGCGGCCTGTCCGTGGGCGCGGAGCCACTGGACGGTGTCGTAGAGCGTCTCGCCGGGATCGCGGGGCTGGAAGCCGAGGTCCTGGATGGCGGCGGACCAGTCGATGTACCAGAAGTGCTGGGACATCTCGACGCTGATGGGGTCGAGGTCGCTGGAGCGGCCCAGGGCGTTGAGGGTGGCGTCGAGGAGGCGGGCGCCGAAGAGGGCGGCGCCCTGGGGGACGCGGGCGAAGGGGCGGCGGACGCCGGAGATGTTCTCCAGGCGCTCGAAGAAGGCCTCCATGGTCATGTTGGCGGCGCCGAGGAGGTAGGCTGCGCCGGGGCGGCCGCGCTCCATGGCGGCGCGGAAGGCGGCGGCGGTGTCGCGGACGTCCACGAAGGAGATGCCGCCGGGGGGGACGATGGGGATCTTGCCGTCGATGAAGAGCTTGACGTCGCGGGTGGAGGAGAGGCGCTCATCGCCGGGGCCCAGGAGGAGGGTGGGGCGCATGAGGATCAGCTCGACCTTGGCGCGCCGCGCAGCGGCGATGGCGGCGCGCTCGGCGTAGACCTTGGAGAGGTAGTAGGGCCAGCCCTTGACGATCTCGGTGGCGTGCTCGGCGCGGTCGTCGGGGATGGTGTGGCCGTCGCGGGTGACGCCGACGGTGCCGGAGGTGGAGGCGACGACGACGCGGCGGACCCCCGCGCGCCCGGCGGCCTCGATGACGTGGCGGGTGCCGGTGACGTGGAGGGTGTGGAGGGTGTGGGAGCGCTCCAGGTTGCGCTCGACCTTCCCGGCGAGGTGGTAGATGCCGTCCACGCCCTGGAGGGCGGCGTCGAGGTCCTCGGGTTCGAGGACGGAGCCCTTGACGAAGCGCGCGCCGAGGCGCTCCAGGCTGCGGTCGCGGGAGCGGGCGAGGACGACGACCTGGGCCTGGTCGTCGCGGAGGAGCTGGCGGACGAGGTGCTGGCCCAGGAAGCCGGTGCCGCCGGTGACGAGGTAGGTGGTCATGGTGAGGTCGCCTCGGGCAGTGGGCTCAGAAGCCGAAGAGGGTCTGGAAGGTCATCAGGAGGGCGGGGTCGCTGGTCTTGACCTGGCCGCTCACGAACTCATCGATGGAGGGGACGTAGCCCTGGGTGACCATCTTGCGGAACATGGCGGCGTCGGTCTTGACCACGCAGTCGGCCTTGCCGCCGGGGGGCTTGCCCTGGAGGAAGGTGCAGCGGGTGGGCTCGGCCTGGACGGTCCACTTGTGGTAGCCCTCCTCCCCGAGAGAGAAGTAGAAGGCCACGGGGGAGTCCACCTGACGCTCGACGAAGCGGCTCTGGAGGTAGGTGAAGAGGTCGCGCAGCTCGCCCTCTTCGCGCTCCTGGGCGCTGACGTCGCGCTGGGCGGGGCCGTCGAGGAAGCGGCGTCCGGCCTTGAGGGCGAGGACGGCCTCGCGGGTCAGCTCCGCGATGCGGGCCCAGGCCTGCTTGGCGGGGAGGTCGCGGGTCTGCTCCGCGAACCAGCTCCACGGCAGATATTCCCCGATGTAGACCCGGAGGCGCCGATTCTTGGGGAGGAGCGAGCCCTTGGGCATGGCGCGGTGGGTGCCTGCGACGTAGATCGGCAGCACCCCCGTCTTCGCCGCCGCCACCAGATACCCCATCCCCTGCCGGAACTCCCCGACCTCGCCGTTGGTCGATCGGGTGCCTTCGGGGAAGATCAGGAGGGGGCTGCCGCCGCGCACCTTCTGGATGGCGTTGGCCATGGAGTGATCCAGCGAGCCGGAGCGCTCCATGGGGATGACGTTGGTGAAGTTCTCGAACCAGGCCCGCTTGACGGGGGTGTCGAAGAAGTAGTCCGCCGCCGCCAGGGTCGCCAGCTCCGGCGCCCACTCCCGCAGGGCGTGCTTCACCAGCCCCATGTCGAGGTGGGAGGCGTGGTTGCCGATCACGATGGCGTTCTGGCTCCAGGGGATGTTGGAGCGGCCGAAGATCTGCACCTCGAAGCCGTCGCGGTAGACGATCTCCTGGGCCTGCCCGAGCGCCGCCCGGACGACCGCCCGCATGGGGGAGGGGATCTCGATCTCGTCGTCGCTCAGGCGCGGGAGCAGGAGCGGCCTGGAGACGCGGGTGGAGCCCAGCGGGCGCATCTGCGGGGGCAGGTGGCTGTAGCCCGGGAGGGGGCGGTTGCGCTGCTCTTCGGCGTCGGCGGCGTCGGCCTGGCTCCTGGCGAGGGCCTGGAGGATGCCGCGCGGGGTGACGACCCCCAGGAGGTCGTCGGTGGAGAGGTCGCGGCCGGTCTGCTTGCGGACGCCCGCGGCCAGATCGATGAGGGCCAGCGAGTCCAGGCCGAGGTCGTCGGTGAGGCCGCTGTCGAGGGTGATCCGGGCCTGCTCGGTCCCGGTGAGGTCCGCGATCAGATCCCGGAGCCAGGCGTCCTGGCCCCAGGCGTCGGCGCGGCTCACGCCGGCCTCCAGGGCCTTGCCCTCGGCGGCGGCGGCCTGGAGCAGCTCCGCGACCTTGCGGCGCTGGATCTTGCGGGTGGCCGTGCGGGGTAGCGCGTCGTCGGTGAAGCGCAGGAACTTGATGCGCTGGGAGTGGTTGAGGCGGGAGCCCTGGACGTCGAGGTGCTTGCGGATCTCCAGGCGCAGCTCCTCCGGCGTGGTGTCCTCCACCTGGGCGGGGCGGATGAGGCAGGCCACCCGCTCGGAGTCCTTGCCGTCGGGGATGCCGACGATGGAGATCTCCTCGATCCAGGGGTGATCGCCGTAGAGCTCCTCCAGCTCGTCGGGGTAGACGTTCTCGCCGGTGGCCGAGAGGATCATCTCCTTCTGGCGGCCGACGATGTAGAGGCGCTTCTTGTCGTCCAGGCGCCCCAGATCCCCGGTGCGGAGCCAGCCGTCCTCGGTCATGGCGGCGGCGGTGGCCTCGGGGTTGTCCCAGTAGCCCAGCATGACGTTGCCGCCGCGGGCCTGGACCTCCCCGACACCGAACTCGTTGGGCTCGAAGATCCGGACCTCCACGCCGGGCAGCGCGCGGCCCACGCTGCCGGGCCGGGCGAGGGCGCCGGGGCGGTTGACCGCCAGGACCGGGGCGGCCTCGGTCAGGCCGTAGCCCTCCAGGAACTCGAAGCCGAGGCCCTGGAAGGTCTCCAGGATGGGGGCGGGCAGGGAGGCGGCGCCGCTGATGAAATAGCGGATATTTCCACCGAATTTGTCATGAACTTTGGCAAAGATTGTCTTGCCGGGGTTCACGTTGAAGCGCCCGCGGAGCGCCCGGTTCAGGGTGACGAGGAGGTTGAAGGCGGTCTCGGCGGCCTGTCCGCGGCTCTTGACCTCGCTGGTGATGCGGCGGTGGAGGAGCTGCCAGAGGGCGGGGACGCCGACCAGCGCGGTGACGGGCGTCTCGCTGAAGGCGCGGTTGAGGTAGTCGCTGTTGATCTCTTCGAGGTAGGTCACCGTGGAGCCGCGGGAGATCGGCATGAGGAGCCCGGCGGTGAACTCGAAGGTGTGGTGCAGGGGCAGCACCGAGAGGAAGCCGTCGCGCCGGTTGACGTCGAAGACCTGGTTGATGCTGGTGAGCAGCGAGGTGAAGTTGCGGTGGGCCAGCATGACGCCCTTGGGGCGCCCGGTGGTGCCGGAGGTGAAGATGAGGCTCGCCAGCTCCTCGCCGCGGGGCCGGGTCGTGGGGACCAGGGCGGCCTCCGCGTCGGAGGTGGGGAGGAAGAGGGCGTCCAGGGTCATGCAGCGCAGGCTCGCCGGGCTCCAGCCCTCGCCTTCGGCGGGCTGGGCGAGGGCGTCGGTGAAGCCCTCGGCCTCCAGGCGGAGGCGGACCTTCTCGGAGGTGATGAGGGCGGCGGCGGTGCAGGAGCGGGCGATGTTGAGCACCTCGAAGAGCGAGAGCTCGTGGTCCACGGGGACCGCGACGCCGTGGGCCTTGAGGATGCCGAAGTAGGCCATGCCCCACTCGGGGCGGTTCTCGCTCAGGAGGAGGGCGCGGTCGCCGTCCTGGAGGCCGGCGGCCCGGAGGTGGCCGGCGGCCCGGAGGGCGCGCTCGCGGATCTGGGCGTAGGTGATGCGGCGGGTGCCGTCGGCGGTGAGCTGCTGGAGGGCGACGCGGCTGCGGTAGTTCTCGGTGGAGGCGTCGAAGAGGTCCAGGAGATCCTGGTAGGTGTAGGGTTTCTTGCGGGGCTTGGAGAACTTCTCGTCGATGAGGGGGAAGACGTGCTTGTGGAGGCCCGGCATGGCGACGTTGAGCCAGTAGTCGCGCCAGTCGATGCTCTCGGGGCGGAAGCCCAGCACGGCCTGCTCCTCCGGGGGCAGCAGCGCCTGGAGGTTGGCGAGGCTGTCGGAGCGGAAGGTGTAGGCGTTGTCGTGGATGAAGGGGAGGAAGATGTCGAGGATCATCTGCGCCAGGCGCGACTGCTTCTCGACCTGGCGGGCGGTCTGCTCGACGCCCTTGAAGAGGCCGCCGAGGGGGCCGGGGACGGACTTGCGGGCGGCGCCGGCGAAGGAGGCCACGGCGTCGGCGTAGCGTCGGACGCCGGGAGCAGAGAAGCGGTTGTAGCGGTCCTCATCGACGGCGACGCTGTCCAGGGCCATCATGATGAGGTTCTTCCAGCGGGGCTCGCTGGTGCGCTTGGCGTAGAACTGGCGGTTGGAGAGGGTGGAGAGCTCCACCATGCGCCGGACGGAGACGGGGTTCTTGTGGGAGGTGGCGACCTGGTAGATGCGGACGTGGCGCCGGGTCAGGAGGGCGGCGGCGGCGGCGATGGTGGACTGGGCCACGAAGTCCACCGGGACGATGTCCATGACGACTTCAGGGCGCGTGGGGACGAAGCGGAAGCCGTTGTAGAGGAGGTAGGCGATGGGGGCGCAGGTGACGATGCCCTCGTTCCATCCCGGCGAGGGGTAGCGCATGGAGCCTTCGACGACGGCAGGGCGGACGATGGCGAAGGGGATCTCGCCGGCGTTCTGCCAGAGGAGCTGCTCCCCCATGGACTTGGAGTAGGTGTAGGTGTTGGTCCAGCCCCAGTGGGCGGCGCGGCGGTTGCCCTCCTCTTTGAGGGTGCGCTCGACCCAGCGGCCGCGCTGGCGTTGCAGCTCGGCCTCCATGACCTCGGGGTGCTCGGGGTTGCGGTTCTCCTCGCGGATGGCCTCGCGGGCGCTGCGGAGGAAGAGGGCGCGTCGCTCCTGGTCGTCGGCCTGGCGGTAGACGTGGGCGATGGTCTGGAGGCAGTCCTCCAGCTCCTGGGCGGCGGAGAAGTGGAGGGCCAGCTCGGCGCGTCGGGGGTAGAAGCCGACGGGGACCTCATCCTCGCGGATCTCGCCGGCGCGCTTGCCGGTGACGTAGCAGGTGGAGGTGTGGAGGATGGCGGCGTGATCGCAGCGCCGGGCGACCTCCAGGAGGTGGAGGGGGCCGCGGGTGTTGACGCTGACGGCCTGCTCCAATGGAGGCGAGAAATCCGTCAGCCCTGCGTTGTTGATGATGATGTCAAGCGTCGGCGCCAGCTCCGCCAGCGTCTCGTCGTCGAGGCCGAGGCGCGGGAGGGTCACGTCGCCTGCGACGACGGTGACCTTCTCGGCCAGGAAGGCGTCCAGGCCCCCGCCCAGGCGCTCGCGGAGCGGCTGAAAGGCCGGGGAGGCCACGCACTCCCGCAGGAAGCGGTCGTGGGCCCGCTCGCCCTTGCGGGGGCGGACGAGGCAGTAGACGCGCTTCACGTCGGGGTGCTGGTAGAGCAGGAGCGAGGTGAAGACCTTGCCGAGGAAGCCGGTGCAGCCGGTGACGAGGAGGGTCTTGTCGCGGAGGGTCTGGTAGACCGAGAGGGTGGCTTCGGAGGCGGAGGACATAGCGGACGCGGTCCTGTTCAAGGGGCCCTGGGGCCGGGCTGCGAGAGGCTGGGGAGCGTGGACGAGGCGCGGCTCAGGTGACGTCGCAGATCATGATGGGCGGGAAGTGGAACATGGTGATGTCCGGGCTGGGCGGCGCGCTCTCCTTGGCCATCTCCAGGGCGGTCTTGACGTCGGGGGCCCACTCCCAGCCGAGGCGCTCGGGGACGTGGGGGGACTCGGCGCCTGCGGCGATGACGCGGCCGACGTGCTGGCGGCCGTTCTCACCCCAGTACCACATGTAGAAGGCGTGGGCGCCGTGGTAGGCGTTGCCGAAGCGGAACATCTGAATATAGTTCGGGTTCTTGGCGAACTCCTCCTCGTAGCGGCGCTGGAGGACGTGGGCGTCCCGCGTCTCGGGGAGGAGGCGGTTGAAGAACTCGATGTAGGAGGGGTGGTGCCCGGCGTGGAACTCGTCGTAGCAGGGGTGCGTGACGATGAGGGTGCCGCCCTTCTTGAGGACCGGCTTGCCGCGGTACATGTTGTGGATGTACCCCAGCGCCATGCACTGCACCAGGACCGGGTTGAGGATGGAGTAGACGTTGTAGGGCGAGATGTGCGGGATGCCGACCACCAGGATGTCGGCCTGCCCGTCCACCTTGACCGCGTACTGGTCGAAGCAGCGCTCGATGGTGAGCTTGTGGACGGCCTCGGTGCGGCCGGCGTAGACGCCGATCAGCTCCAGCGGGGCGGGGGTGGAGTGGAGGACCTTGCGGCGCGCGGCCCGGGGCATCCGGGAGAGGCCCCACTTCATGGCCTGGAACTTGGCGCGGTCGGCGCTGGACCACTGCTCCTCGTTCTTGTGGAAGAAGTCGAGCGCTTTGGGGTACATGCGGTTGTTCACGATCGTCTCGATCGTGAAGATGTTGACGTGCTCCTGGACGATCTTGCCCTGGCGGTTGACGCTGTTGTGCAGCTCGCTGGCGTAGGGGTCCATGTAGGAGTCGGACTTGCGGATGGCGTCGGGGTTGTGGTGGGCGCGCAGGCTCTTGTAGCCGCTCAGGCCCACCGCCACCGACTTGTGGCCGCCGTCCATCGGGACGAGGTTCAGGTTGAGGTAGATGACCAGGTCCGACTCGACGGCGCGGCGGTTGATCTCGACCTCTTCGCCCAGCTCGGTGGCGCCGAGGTGGGTCATCTGCTCGGGGTCCTCGACGTCGAGGTTGTAGAGCTTCTTGGGCCAATACTCACCGAAGATCTTCGCCCCCACCATGCGCTTGACCTCGGGGCCGCTCATGCGGCGGTGGAAGGCCGTGGCGATGATGATGTGGATGTCGTCCACGCCGTAGTCGGCCAGGAGCTGGAGGACGATCTCGAGCATGACCTGGCGGATGTCGGGGAGGACCATGGGGGGGAGGGGGACGGAGATGTCATCCACCGCGATGGTGATCTTCATCCCCGGCTTGAGCATGGCGTAGAGCGGCTCGCAGTCGATGGGGTGGTTGATGGCGTGGCGGATGGCCGCCGCCGGGTTCGCCAGGCCCTCGATGGGCGGGTTGGGGAAGATCACCCGCGTCCCCACCGGCATGTGCTCCTCGATGAACTCCTCGCCGAAGGGGAGCCAGCGGGCGGGGCTGTCCGCCTCGGTGTAGATGATGTTCTGGAAGGTGCGATCGGTCATAGGGAGGCGTCCATGCGGTCGTTGGGCTGGCCTGGCGAAGCGGCGCAGCGCGATGAGGGGAGGTCGTCAAGAGCGGAGGGCGCAGCGTCGGGGCTTCAGTCCCGGTGCTCCAGGTGGAGGACCGGCCAGTCGAAGTCGCGGGCCGCCGCGCGGAGCTTGAAGTCCGGGTTGACGGCGCAGGGCCGCCCGACCATGGAGAGCATCGGCATGTCGCTGAAGGAGTCGGCGTAGGCCCAGCACTCATCCAGGCTGACGTTGTGCTTGCGGGCGTAGTCGCGGATCCACTGGGACTTGTTGGGGCCGGCCAGGAGGGGGCCGATCAGGCGTCCGGTGGCGTAGCCGTCCACGATCTCCAGCGTGTTGGCGCCGTAGTCGTCCACGCCGAGGTGCTCGGCCAGCGGCTTGATGACCACGTCCAGCGCGCCGGTGACGAGCACCTGCTTGATGCCCTGGTCCCGGCTGCGCTTGATGAGATCCAGCGTGCCAGGGTACATCGACGGGCGCAGCACCTTCTCGAAGAGCTCCTCCCCGAGGACGACCAGGCGGTCTTCGCTGAAGCCCGCGTAGTTCTGGTAGAACCACTCGTTGAAGAACTTCCGGCTGTAATAGTCCGCAGCCATGTAGACCGGGATGGAGGCGACCAGCTTCGCCAGCCCGGTCACCTTGCGCTGAATCGAGGGGTGATTCAGCGCGTAATAGGCGTAGGCATGGACGACGTTGACCTTCACCAGCGTGCCGTCTACGTCGTAGAAGGCGACCTGCTGAGGGCGCTCGGGGGCTGGGTGATGCTTGGGGTGTGTGGTGTGGGCTGGCACTGCTTCTACTCCCGTCGGGTGCGTCGCGTCGGGCCGTGACCGGGCGGTTCTAAGCTCGGTCGCGCTCGCCTGTCAACAGCGGAGGCGCCCGCGTCGCTCGACCGGTCAGTCGAGGAAGCGATACTCCAGCAAGGGTGGCGCCGCTTTACGCTTGCCCGGGACCCGCACCAGGCCGAGCACCCCCGCCTCCTCCGCGCTGGCGTAGATGCGCACCGCGTTCACGACGCCCCGGCTGGTGTTCAGCTCGACCCACCGGTTGTGATCGAAGGCCCGGAGCAGCGCCTCCGCGAAGCGGCGCAGGCTCTCGTCGCGTCGCCCCTCCCACGGGTCCTGATCCTGGAGCACATAGGTGCCCCCGTGGCTGTCCCGCAGCGTCAAGCGCACCGGCCGCGACCCGGTCCCAAAGTCCACGCTCACGATCTGAGCCACCAACACCCCCTCCACCACCTCGCCGTTGGCCTCCGCGAAGAGGTTGGCCGAGGCGGTGCCTGGCAGCGCCGCCGCCGCCACGAACGCCCCCCACGCCACGAGGCGCGCCATACGACCGTGAAATCCAACGTTATTCATCGCAAAAGCTCCGTGACGCTTCAACCAGCCTGATAACCTGCGCCATGATAAGCCACGCCGCGCCCCGAGACAAGGCTCCGCCCAGGGGGTGATTTTTTGCGCGCTTTGGTGTCAGATGCCCTCCGGGGGGTCCGCAACCCACCAGGTGATCCCACATGCTCGACGATCTTCGCGCCGCCCTCGCCGCCTACCAGCCACGCCGCCTCACCCGTCCTCGCCGCGCCGCCGTCCTCGTCCCGCTGGTCGAGGCCCAGGACGGCTGGAGGGTCCTCCTGACCCGCCGCACCGACACCCTCTCCCGCCACAAGGGCCAGGTCGCCTTCCCCGGCGGCCACGTCGATCCCGGCGAGAGCGCCGTCCAGGCCGCCCTCCGCGAAGCCTTCGAGGAGGTCGCGCTCCCCCCCGACGCCGCCGAGATCCTGGGCTCCCTCGACGACATCCCCAACATGTACAATGACACCGCCGTCACCCCCGTCGTCGCCCGCATCCTCGGCGCTCCCCCCCTCCAGCCCAACCCCGCCGAGGTCGCCCGCATCTTTGACGTCCCCCTCCACCGCCTCGCCGCTCCCGAGGGCTGGCGTCACTCCGTCGCAGACTGGGATGGCCGCCCCTACCCCCTCTTCTTCTACGACTGGGACGGCGAGACGCTCTGGGGCCTCAGCGCCTACGTCACCCTCCAGGTGCTTGGGATGACCCGCCTCGGCGCTCCGTTCAAGCTGCCCACGGTGGAGTATTGACCCCCCCGTGAGGGCAACCCCCCCGGCCCCTTAACCGCCGATATCGCGTCGCTCATCGGCGGTTACGGAGCCGAGGGGGTCAGCGGTCGCGGCGCGTGCTCGGGGTCGAGGAGCTGGGCGCGTCGCC
>CAUJGC010000514.1 GCA_963169075.1 Myxococcota bacterium | reverse complement strand
CGGCCTCGGCGACGGAGGCGGCGGGGCCGGAGAGGACGACCTGGGTGGGGTGGTTGTGGTTGGCGATCACCAGATCGGGGAGGGCCCACGCCTGGAGCCACTCCTGGAGGGGCTCGATGGGGGAGGTGACGGCGCACATGGCGCCGTCGCCTGCGGCGCTGGCCTCGGCCATGCGCTGCCCGCGGGCCTGGGAGGCCTGCATGAGGTCGGCCTCGCTGGCGAAGACGCCGGCGGCGTAGAGGGCGGGCAGCTCGCCGTAGCTGTGGCCGCCGACGCGCTCAAAGTTGAGGCCCAGGCGCTTGAGGAGGCGGAGCATCCCCAGGCTGACGGCGCCGATGGCGGGCTGGGCGCGCTGGGTGGCGGTGAGGTGGGCCTCCTGGGCCTGGCGGTCGGCGTCGCTGAAGACGGGGATGGGGAAGACGGCGCGGTGGAGGTCGCCCAGGGGGCCGGGCGTCGCGGCCAGGGTGTCCCAGACGTCGCGCGCGTCGTCGAAGGTCATGGCGAGGTCGGCGCCCATGCCGACGTACTGGCTGCCCTGCCCGGGGAAGAGGAGGGCGACGCGGGTGGCCTGGGGGGCGGGGCTGTAGAAGGTGCCCTGGGGGGGGGCGTCCCAGGGATCGCGGGGGGCGCGCTCGATCTGGAGGGCGGCGGCCTGGAGGCGCGCGCCCAGCTCGCGGGCGTCCCCCGCGACGACCGCGAGGCGGGCCGCCTCACCGGGATCGAAGGCGGCCAGGGAGGCCGAGGCGAGGTGGTCGAAGAGGGCGTCGCCGTGGGCGTCGAGCTGGGGGAGGAGGGCCTGGATCGCGCTCAGGAGCGCGGCGGGGGAGGCGGCGCTCCAGGCGAAGAGGGCGGCGGGGGCCGACCAGCGCCTCAGCGCGGCGGCGGGGCCGGTGTACTCCTCCAGGGCGATGTGGAAGTTGGTCCCGCCGAAGCCGAAGGAGCTGACCGAGCCCCGGCGCGGGTGATCGCCTGCGGGGCGGACCCAGGGTCGGGCCTGCGTGTTGAGGTAGAAGGCCGTCTCCTCCAGGCGGAGGGCCGGGTTGGGGCGGTCCACCTTGATGGTCGGCGGCAGCACCTTGTGGTGGAGCGCCATGATGACCTTGATGAGCCCTGCGGCGCCTGCGGCGGCCTTGGTGTGGCCGATCTGGCTCTTCACCGAGCCCAGGGCGCAGCGCTGGGGGTGCTCGCCCGCCTCGAAGACGGCGGTGAGGCCGCCGAACTCGGCGGCGTCTCCGGCCTTGGTGCCGGTGCCGTGGGCCTCGATCAGCTCGACGTCCTCGGGGCCGTAGCCTGCGGCCTCGTAGCAGCGGCGGAGGGCCTTGGCCTGACCGGAGGACACCGGGGCGTAGATGCTCTTGGCGCGCCCGTCGGAGGAGGTGCCGATCCCGCGCAGCACGGCGTAGATGCGGTCACCGTCCTGCTCGGCCCGGTCCAGGCGCTTGAGCGCCACCATGCCCACGCCCTCCCCCAGCATGGTCCCGTCGGCCTGATCGGAGAAGGGGCGGCAGTCCCCGGACGGCGAGAGCGCCGGGGTCTGGCTGAAGCACATGAACATGAGGATGTCGTTGAGGGCGTCCACGCCGCCGGTGATCACCACGTCCGACTGGCCCACATAGAGCTCGTTGACCGCGATCTCCAGCGCCGCCAGCGACGAGGCGCACGCCGCGTCCACGACGCAGTTGGTGCCCCCCAGATCGAAGCGGTTGGCGATGCGCCCGGCCACGACGTTCCCCAGCAGCCCCGGGAAGGTGCTCTCCTGCCACGGGGTGTAGCAGGCGGCCAGGCGCTCCCGCAGGGCCTCCACCTCGCCTTCGGGCAGGGCGGCGCTCCGCAGGACGCGCTCAAAGATCGGGAGCTGGAGGCGGCTGGACATGTGGCCGACCAGCTCGGTGGCGCTGGCGACGCCCAGGACGACGCTCATCCGCTCCTTGTCCATGTGGGCGAAGTCGCCGCCGGCGGCGTCCTCCAGGACGCGCCGCGCGACCTCCAGGGCCAGGAGCTGCGCGGTGTCGGTGGCGGGCAGGATGTTGGGCGGGACCCCGAAGCCCAGCGGATCGAAGTCGATCTCCGGCAGGAAGCCGCCGCGCTGGGCGTAGGTCTTGTCCGGCGTCCCGGGGCGGGGGTCGTAGTAGTCCTCCAGCCGCCAGTGGGTCTCGGGGACCGGCGAGAGGAGATCCCGCCCCTCCAGGATGTTCTTCCAGAAGCCCCAGGTCTCGACAGCGCCCGGGAAGAGGGCGCTGACCCCGATGACGGCGATAGGCGGGTGGGCTGGCGTGGTCATTTGGTCAAGAAACCCTTACGATAGAGCAGGTTAGCCTTGAATGGGGCGAGCTTGGAAGCGGAAGGCCGACGGCGGCACCGGCACCCCCCAGGTGCGGAGCTGATGGGCGCGGGTCACGACCGCCGCGCCCTCCAGCAGGTTCAGCGCGATGGGCACCACCCCTCGCGCCTCGGGCGCCTCCAGGAAGGAGCCCCGGACCCAGGTGTTGAAGGCGCCCATGGCCGGGCCACACCAGATCTGGTAGTCCATCGCGCGGCTCGGCTCCCCGTCGATGGCCCACCGGCTGGCCTTCCCCAGGTACCAGCGGAAGACCAGAGCCATCCGGTGCCGGGGGTCGGCCTCCGCCCGCGCCACCTCCGCCGGGTCGCGCCGCCCCCAGAAGGCCCGCGTCTCCGCCCAGATGGACTCCAGCGACGCCCCCAGGAGGCGCCGCTCCAGCGCCTCGCGCTCCGCCGCCGGGATCGCCTCCAGGCTCGGGTAGCGCTGGTACACCTCGTAGAGCCGCCGGGCCCGCGGCCCGAAGAGCGTCCCGCGCTTGAGGACCTGCACCTCGACCCCCAGCTCGAACATGTCCGCCGCCGGGGCCATCATCACGTCGGCCATCCCGGCCTGCGCCAGCTGCGCCCGACCTGCGGGGCTCAACCCCGACTCCACCGCCGCCTGGTTCACCGAGCCCGTCACCACATAGGCCGCGCCCAGCGCGAACGCCGCCGCCACCGCCTCCGGGGTGCCCAGGCCGCCTGCGGCGCCGATCCGCACCTGCGCCGCGGGCGGGAACTCCCGAGCCACCGCCTCGCGCAGCGCCACCAGCTCCGGCAGGAGCGCCCCCAGCGGGCGGTTGTCCGTGTGCCCCCCCGAGTCCGACTCGGCGGTGATGTCCTCGGCCACGGGGACGTGCGCCCCCAGGCGGGCCTCCTCCTCGGTGAGCCGCCCCTGAGCGACCAGGGCCTCCAGCATCGCGGCGGGGGCCGGGCGCATGAACGCCGCCGCCACCTCAGGCCGCGACACCTTCGCCATCACCCGCCCGCGCCGCGCGATCTGCCCCTCCGGCGTCAGGTGCAGCCCGCTGCACGCGTAGCGCACCACGCTGGGCTCCAGCTTCATGAAGGCCGACGCCTCGACGCATGGCACATGCTGCGCCGCAAAAAAATCCGCCTGCCGCGCCTCCAGCGCCGGCTCCTGCGGCGCGTGGATCAGGTTCACCCCCCACGCCAGCGGCGCCTCCCCGATCCCCGCCCGGACCTCCGCCACCCCGCGCTCCACCCGCTCAAAGCCCAGCCCCGCCGCCCCGTAGAACCCCAGCATCCCCGCCCGCGCGACCTCCACCACCAGGCGCGGCGACGCGATCCCGTTCGCCATCGCCCCGGTCACATACGGGAAGCGCACCCCGTGCCGCGCCAGAAACCCCCGATCCCCAAGCCACTCCGGATAGAGCGGCGGCAGCGTCCCCAGCCACCCATACGCCCCCTCGCCGCTGCCCGGCGTACACGCCCCGCCGAAGGCCACCCCCACGTGCCCGCTCCCTCGCGCCTGCACCACATGCGCGGGCTCACGCACGCGCTCCACCGCCGCCTGGAGCGACGCCGCGTCAAACGCCGGCGCGCTCCCTCCGGGGCTCCACGCCCCCAAGCTTGGGATCTGGCTGCTCATGCACCTCCTCTCGGCTCCTCGCCTCCGCGCGAGTTCGACTAGCCCGCCCCTCTCTAAACCACCCCCCTCCCCCTTGTCAAATGACGGTTGCGTCAGGAACCCCTCGCGCCCCCCGACGCCCCCTCGCCATGGCGAGGCTGCGGCCGACGCCCCCGGAGATTGCTGCGCTGCGTCAAGGTTTATGCAGCCCCGCCCCGCCCTGTGAAGCGCCAGCCCCCTTGTGCGCCGCACAAAATATCGCCTTGACTTCCATGCTGCGGGTGCGTAAAACAACCCCGACGCTTCGACTGGGCACCTCGCTGAGGCACGCGAGAGGAGACTCCACACACCATGCGCTATCTGGACCTCATCCTGGACAACCCCCTCGTCTGGGGGCTCTTCCTCGTCTACCTCATCGGCACCTCCTGGCTCGCCTGGCTCGGCCACAAGAAGACCACCAACGACATCAAGTCCTTCGCCATCGGCGGCGGCAACATGTCACCCTGGGTCGTCGGCCTCACCCTCGGCGCCTCCATGGCCTCCACAGCCACCTTCGTCATCAACCCGGGCTTCGTCTACGTCCACGGCCTCGCCGCCTTCATGCACTTCGGCCTCGCCTGCGGGCTCGGCATCGCCGTCGGCCTCCTCACCATGAGCACAGGCTTCCGACGCCTCGGCGAGAAGACCAACGCCGTCACCCTCCCCCAATGGATGGGACACCGCTACGGCTCCAAGGCCATGGCCGTCTTCTTCGGCGCCGTCAACCTCCTCTCCCTCTCCTTCGTCGTCCTCATCGTCGCGGGCCTCTCCATCGTCATGCAGCAGACCCTCGGCCTCTCCAACCTCGAATCCCTCCTCCTCATCATCGGCTTCGTCTTCTCCTACACCTTCATCGGAGGAGCCTACGCCCACGCCTACACCAACAGCCTCCAGGGCGGCCTCATGGTCGTCGTCACCCTCATCATCATCGCCAGCGGCTTCCACCTCTTCACCGGCGACGGACCCGGCTTCTTCGCCGCCCTCGAAGCCAAAGACCCCGCCCTGGTTGCCCTGATCAACCCGAAATCCAGTCTATTTGGTAGCTTTTTCTCCATCTATGTGAGCGGTTTTGTGATCGGGCTCGCCATCGTCTCCCAGCCCCACATCATCACCAAGGCCCTCTACGTCAAGGACGACCGCGACGTCCGACGCTTCCTCGCCGTCGCCCTCATCGTCACCTTCATCTTCTTCGGGCTCCTCGTCGTCGGCCTCTACGCCCACGTCGCAGACATCCCCGCCAGCGAGTTCATCGACCCCGCCACCGGGAAGTTCCGACAAGACCTCGTCGTCACCGTCTACCTCAAGCACTCCTTCGGCCCCGTCATGCTCGCCGTCGTCACCGTCGCCATCATGTCCGCCGGCATGAGCACCCTCGACGGCATCCTCGTCGCCCTCTCCACCATGGCCGCCAACGACCTCGTCCTCAACCTCACCGAGAACAACCTCCTCAAAGGACGCCCCGAGTCCTACAAGGCGCGCTTCACCGCGCGCGCCAGCCAGGGCGTCCTCGTCGCCATGGGCATCCTCGCCTTCTTCCTCTCCATCAAGCCCCCCGAGCTCCTCGGCATCTTCGGACAGCTCGGCGTCTACGGCATCATCGCCGCCAGCACCGTCCCCATCCTCTACGGCATCACCTTCCCCGTCGTCGGCAAGCGCTCCATGTTCGCCGCCGCCATCACCGGCATCGGCCTCCACCTCGCCCTCTACGCCTGGGGCTACTGGGCCACCGGCGCAGGCGTCAACCTCGTCGAGGTCGCCCAGCACCTCGGACCCCTCGGCTGGATCTTTGACACCAGCATTGAGCAGCTCGGCTTCAAAAACCCCGCCGTCACAGCCACCTACGGCCTCCTGGCCTCGGCGGCCCTCGGCCTCGTCCCCGTCGTCGCCGCGCGCGTGCGCGGCGTCAACGCCACACCCACCCCCAGCAAGGACCCCGCATGATGAGCGACGCACAGGATCAAGCCGCCAAGGCCTGGGATACCTGGATGAAGATGTGGACCTCCGCACCCAACGCCGCCGCACCTGCCGCGGTCCAGGACGCCACGCAGGCCTGGCAGCAGGCCGTCCAGAGCTCCTGGGAGCAGCTCGCCCAGAACGACGCCTTCCTCACCACCATGGGCAAGGCCATGGCCGCCAGCTTCGAGGTCCGCGAGACCGTCGACAAGGCCATCGAGCAGCAGCTCAAGAACATGGGCCTCCCCACCGCCACCGACGTCGTCGGGCTCCGCAAGCGCCTCCGTCAGCTCGACGACCGCATGGAGGACCTCGCTGAGGCCATCGAGGGCATCCAGGCCGACCCCCAGGTCGCCAAGCGCCTCGAGATCGCCACCCAGGCCGCCACCCGCGCCGCCGAGGCCGCCGCCCAGGCCGCCGAGGCCGCCCTCACCGCCGCCGCCGCGCTCCAGAAGGCCACCGCCGCCCTCGAAGCCGCCGCCGCAGCCCACCCCGCCGCCGCACCCGCGGAGGCCGCCGCCAAGAACAACTCCAAGCGTGGAGGGAAGTCCGCATGATGGCTCAACAAAACGACGCCCTCGGCCGCGTCGAGCGCTTCTTCGAAGCCGTCCGCCAGGGCAAGACCAACCCCGGCGAGTACGCCCAGGCGATGGTCGGACCCGAAAAACTCCCCCTCGCCACCACCCCCAACCACTGCATCTACCAGAAGGACGAGGTCCGGCTCCTCAAGTACGAGCCCAGGGTCCGACGCTTCGAGACCCCCATCCTCTTCGTCTACAGCCTCATCAACCGCTACTACATCCTCGACTTCATGCCCGGGCGCTCCCTGATCGCCTTCATGCTCGATCAGGGCTTCCCCGTCTACTGCATCGACTGGGGACGCCCCGGCGTCGATGAGCAGGACCTCACCTGGGAGGACTACCTCGGGCGCTACCTCCGACGCTGCATCAAGCACACCCTCAAGGACGCCCAGGCCGACGACCTCACCCTCTACGGCTACTGCATGGGCGGCACCATGGCCCTCGCCTACCTCTCCCTCTACCCCGAGGGCGTCCGCTCCTTCGTCGCCCAGGCCACACCCGTCGACTTCACCCAGGGCGGCGGCATCCTCGCCAAGTGGACCCAGCCCGACTACTTCAACGTCGACGCCCTCGTGGACGCCTTCGGCAACGTCCCCACCGATCTCATGGAGGCCGGCTTCCGCTCCATGGACCCCGTCGGCACCTACAAGAAGTGGGAGTCCTTCTTCGAAAAATCCGACGACAAAGACTTCATTGAGCTCTTCCTCGCGATGGAGTACTGGTCGTCTGACAACATCCCCTTCCCCGGGGAGGTCTACCGGCAGTACATCAAGGACTGCTACCAGACCAACAACTTCATGAACGGCAAGATGATGATCGGCGGGCAGCGCGTGGACCTCTCACGCATCCAGACCCCCCTCCTCAACCTCATGGCCACCAAGGACAACATCGCTCCCCCCGAGAGCAGCACCGTCCTCAAGACCATCACCTCCGTCAAAGACTACACCGAGCTCCGCTTCAAGTGCGGCCACATCGGCATCTCCACCTCGTCCAAGGGCCCCCGTGAGTTCTGGCCCCAGGTCGCGGCCTGGATCGCCGACCACAGCGCACCCCGCTCCTGAACCCTCCCGGACCCTTGTTGGCGATGAGGCATCCGCTATGTATCTAGGTGACTGGCTGGCCCGCTGGGCCGAGATCTCCCCCGAGCGCACCGCGCTCATCGACGGCGTCAGCGGACGCGCCTGGACCTACCGCGAGATGAACCTCCGCGCCGCCTCCCTCGCCTCCGTCCTCGCCGAGCAGCTCGGCGTGCGACCTGGCGACCGCGTCGCCCTCATCGCCAACAACGGCCCCGAGGTCTTCGAGGCCCTCTTCGCCTGCGCCAAGCTCGGCGCCGCCTTCGTCCCCCTCAACTGGCGCCTCGCCGTCCCCGAGCTGGTCGGCATCGCCCGCGACTGCGCCCCCCGCGCCATGATCTTCGAAGGCGCCTGGGCTGGCACCGCCGAGGCCATCTGCGCCGAGGCCCGCATCCACGCCTCCATCGGCTTCGGCAAAGGCGCCGACACCGTCCCCGCCGCCCTCGACTACGAGGACGCCATCCAGGCCGCCCCCCCCGCCCCCACCCACCAGGTCGCCCCCGAGGATCTCGCCATGATCCTCTACACCAGCGGCACCACCGGGCTCCCCAAGGGCGTCATGATCTCCTGGCGCCAGATGGTCTTCAACGCCCTCAACACCACCCTCGCCTGCGATCTCAACACCCACGACCGCTCCCTCGCCTTCCTCCCCCTCTTCCACACCGGCGGCCTCAACTGCCTCGCCACGCCCCTCTTCCACCGCGGCGGCTCCGTCGTCGTCATGCCACGCTTCGACGCCGCCGAGAGCGTCCGCATCATGCGCCAGTGGGACGTCTCCATCATCGTCGCCGTCCCCACCATGTACCAGATGCTCCTCGACGCCGGACTCGACGGCGCCAAGCTCCCCAGCCTCCACACCCTCCTCTGCGGCGGCGCACCCTGCCCCCACAGCCTCATCGAGCGCTACCTCGACCTCGGCTACAACTTCCGCCAGGGCTACGGCCTCACCGAGGTCGGACCCAACTGCTTCTCCCTCTCCCCCGCCGACGTCTCGCGCAAGCTCGGCACCGTCGGACTCCCCATCTTCCACAGCGAGGCCCGCGTCTCCCTCCCCGACAACGCCGAGGCCGCCCCCAACGAGGTCGGAGAGCTCTGGCTCCGCGGACCCCACGTCACCCTCGGCTACTGGGGCAAGCCCGAGGCCACCGCCGCCGTCCTCGACCCCCAGGGCTGGTTCCACACCGGCGACCTCGTCAAGCGCGACGCCGACGGCTACTTCCACATCGCCGGACGCAAAAAAGAGATGTTCATCTCCGGCGGCGAGAACGTCTACCCCGCCGAGGTCGAGAACACCCTCGCCGCACACCCCGGCGTCCAGGAGGTCACCGTCGTCGGCGTCCCCGATGCGCGCTGGGGCGAGGTCGGCCTCGCCGCCATCGTCCGCCGACACAACGTGGACATCCCCATGGACGACGCCTCCCTCCGCCAGTGGACCCGCGAGCGCCTCGCGCCCTACAAGGTCCCCAAGCACTGGCGCCTCGTCGAGGAGCTGCCCAAGAACTCCAGCGGCAAGATCGTCAAGCCCGCGGTCCTGGAGATGCTCTTCCCTGCTGAAGAGTGAAATCAAGATATCGAGGCGACCATGACACCCCACGCCACCCGCGCCCTCCTCGGCGCTGCCCTCCTCGGCGCTGCCCTCCTCGCGGCGGCCTGCTCCGACACCTCCTGCCGCGAGCGCCTCGTCCCCGGCGGCGGCGTCGAGGTCAACCCCCAGTGCGGCGTCATCGCCGCTGACGACCCCGACGCTGGCAACCCCGCCAACAACAGCGCCAACAACAGCAGCGCCAACAACAGCGCCAACAACAACCCCGACGACCCCGACGCGGGCAACAACAGCCCGGCCAACAACAGCCCGGCCAACAACAGCCCCGCCAACAACAGCCCCGCCAACAACAGCCCCGCCAACAACGCCCCCCAGCCCGCCACCCTGACCGGCGAGTGGATCAGCGCGGGGGAGGACATCGCCCCGCTCTTGAGGCAGGGCGGCTTCGAGATCGACGCCCTGGAGGTCACCTTCACCGAGACCGACTACGCCGGCGTCATCCTCCTCGGCACGGGCGATGAGGTCCCCTACGGCGGCACCTACTCCGTCAACCGGAACACCACCCCCTGGACCATCGTCCTACGCCAGACCGCCCCCCAGGCCCTCACCAGCCAGGGCCTCGTCGAGGTCACCGGCAGCGGCGACGCCGCCGTCATGCGCCTCGAGATCGTGCAGGTGGACCCACCCACCCTCGGCGCGCAGCCCCCGACCCCCGAGGGCGGCTTCGGCTCCACCCAGGGCGTCGAGGACCCCGCGGACAACATCCAGATCTATCGGCGGCCTTGAGCCTCCATGAACTCTCTTGAGGAGGTGCGGTGATGCGGAGGTGGATCGGGGCCCTGATCGGGCTCGCCATGGCCCTGGGGGCGGCGGAGGTCGCAGCGCAGGAGGACCAGGAGCTGGTCTTCTCCCAGGAGGAGGCCGGCGTCTACGACGCCCCCATCGGCGGCCTCAACACCGGCCTCCAGGGCGGTCAGGTCCCCGAGCGCGACCCCGATGACCCCAGGCGCTTCGTCCTCAAGCCCCCCAGCAAGGAGCTCTCCTTCGTCGGGCTCTGGTTCTCGCGCCTCACCACCACCAACATCGCCGTCACCAACCCCCTCCGCACCGGCCAGGTCGCCGGACGCCTCTTCGGCTCCAACGAGTCCACCACCGTCGAAGACGCCTCCTGGTACGCCGAACAGCGCCTCCTCTCCTTCTTCACCTACCGACCCCAGCTCCTCAACCAGAAGGTCAGCCTCCGCGCCGCCTTCGAGGTGGACTTCATCTACGGAGACGCCTCCAACGGCGTCGGCGCCAACGTCGGCGGCGGCGTCAACGGCGATCAGGTCAACCTCCAGACCAAGCGCCTCGCCATCGAGGTCGGCCTCGCACCCTCCTGGTACGCCGTCGTCGGGCTCCAGGCCATCACCGACACCGTACACGACCCCGAAAAGACCGACCCCAACCAGGTCCTCCACTCCGGCTACCACCTCGCCTTCTGGGGCACCGACGCCGCAGGCGCCGTCCTCTACGGCGCCCATGAGGACTGGCTCAAGGTCAAGGCCGGCGTCTACGGCCTCTGGGAGGGCGTCCCCCACGAGCCCGATGACGTCTGGCTCGCCCAGCTCGACGGCTCCTTCCGCGTGGCCGAGGCCTGGTGGGTCGGCGCCAGCGCGTGGCGCCTCGTGGACGACGGCAACGGCGCCTCCGGCTACGGCCTCCGCAGCCCCACCGCCGCAGGCAACGGCGCCGCCGTCCTCCGCCAGACCGACGTCAAGTACGACTACAACGCCGAGCTCTACTGGCTCGGCCTCAACGTCCAGCGCAACTCCTGGCTCCGCTTCGACCGCCTCGTCCTCGACGGCTTCGCCATGTGGAACCTCGGCACCATCGACAAGCTCGACCCCGAGACCGGCGCCGTCCTCCAGACCGCCGACGTCCTCGGCTTCTCCGCCCTCGGAGAGGTCGCCTACCGCTTCGGGCGCACCCGCAACGACGTCGTCTCCTTCATGGCCCTCTACACCTCCGGCGACTTCGACCTCGACGACGCCCAATACGGCGGCGTCGCCACCGGCCAGCTCTACGGCGTCCCCGGCGCCATCTTCGGCTCCGCCCGCTCCCTCCTCCTCCTCCCCGATCTGCGCGTCGTCAACCGCCAGTTCGCCGCCGTCAGCGACATCTCCAACGGCGGCCTCGGCCTCATCACCGGCTTCGCCAACCTCCAGTACGACCTCATCGCCAACCGCCTCACCGCCAAGGTCGGCGGCGGCGCCGCCCTCTCCTCCGTCGATGTCCCCTCCACAGGCGGGCGCTTCATCGGCTCCGAGCTCAACGGCGAGCTCTACTGGGCCATCGACAGCCTCCTCATCGCGGGCCTCCACGGCGGCTACCTCTGGCTGGGCGACTTCTACGGCCCCCCCGAGACCACCTTCGGCGCCGAGCCCGGCTCCACCGCCATCCCCCGAAACCCCTGGATGGCCTACGCCTCGCTGACCTGGGTCGCGTTTTAATATTTTGTGAATTTTATGTATAAATTCAATGAAAAATATATAATAATCGGGGTGCTCGCCATGTCGATCTGGGTCTTCACCGGGGGCTGCGCCACCAACCACCGCTACGACGACGCGCCCGCCATGTCCTTCGCGGAGCTGGCCTACCCCGGCCCCGTCTCCTTCGCCTCCGTCGACGGCGTCGGCGTGGCCTATGTGGACATGGGCCCCCGCGCCGACACCGCCGTTGTCCTCATCCACGGCCTCGGAGAGAACTCCGGCTTCTGGGAGCACAACATGGCCGCCCTCGCCCAGCAGCGCCGCGTCCTCGCCATCGACCTCCCCGGCTACGGACGCTCCGACAAGCCCGAGCTGGACTTCTCCATGGCCTACTACGCCGACGTCGTCGATCAGGTGCTCCAGCAGGCCGGCGTCCGACGCGCCGTCCTCGTCGGACACTCCATGGGCGGACAGGTCTCCCTCACCTGGGCCCTCCGACACCCCGAGCGTATGGCGGGCCTCATCCTCGCCGCCCCCGCCGGCATCGAGACCTTCGACGAAGGCGAGGCCGCCTTCCTCCGCAGCGCCGTGTCCACGGACCTCTACATGAACCAGACCGAGGACCAGATCCGCAGCACCTACCAGAACAACCTCTTCTTCTCCTGGCGACCCGAGTACGAGACCCTCATCAAAGAGCGCGTCCGCCTGGGTCGCTCCCCCGAGTTCAAAGCCTACGCCTGGGCCGTCGTCAAGGGCATCCATGCAATGCTCGACGGACCGGTGTATGATCAGCTCGGCGCCATCCAGGCGCCTGTCCTGGTGCTCTTCGGCTACCAGGACGCCCTCATCCCCAACCCCTTCCTCCACGGCGGGGAGCCCAGGGAGATCGGGGAGCGGGCCGTGGGGGCCATCCCCCACGCCGAGCTGGAGATGATCGACGAAGCGGGCCACATGCTCCAGTACGAGCGGCCCGAGAGGTTCAACGCCGCGGTCCTCCGCTGGCTTGACGCGAAGGGGTTGTGATCATGGACGCGCGCAGGTGGACTTTGACGCTGCTCGTCGCGGGGCTCGGCCTCGCGGCCTGGGCTCCCGAGGCTCAAGCAGACTTCCGCTTCATCCGTCAGTGTGACGCACCCACCGCGACCTCCTGGTGGGAGACCGCCCTCTACGAGGACGACGCCAACACCCTCTTCCGCCAGGAGAACTTCCCCGAGAACGGCACCTGGCCCGCCGAGAGCGCCCTCTCCCCTGGCATCCGCGACTGCTTCGGCACCGGCACCCCCCACGAGAAGCGCGTCCTCCTCCACTGGGTCCTCCGGCGCCCCGACGCCACCTCCACCCAGCGCCACCCCATCCTCCTCGTCCCCGGCGCCGGTGACAACGGCAAGCGCGTCTTCACCTTCATGGCCTACGCCCTCGCCTTTGAGGGCTACAACGTCTACACCCTCACCTTCGCCCAGCCCAACGGCGACAACTTCCAGCACGCCGAGCAGATCTCCAACGCCCTCCGCGCCATCTCCTCCCTCTACGACGGCGCCCAGGTGGACGTCGTCGCCCACTCCATGGGCGGCATCGCCGCCTGGATCTACGCCTCCAACGACGGCTCCGTCGAGTGGGGACACTACGGCGACAGCCGCGGCGCCGCCTACTCCAACCTCGGCGCCCGCTACCGCGGCGACATCCGCCGCCTCGTCTTCCTCGGCACCCCCCTCAAGGGGCAGGACACCGTCTTCCGCTGGCCCAACGTCAACTACACCCGCGTCTACGACGTCGCCGTCAACGCGCCCATCTCCTGGGACGCCTACTACCCCTACACCTCCGCCAACCCCCTCATCTCCGAAGACTTCACCGACTACGGCTACTTCGCAGACCAGGACTACTACCCCGGCCAGGCCCAGACCCTCCGCCGCATGGAGGACCTCGCGGACCTCCCCGGCACGATCTCCCAGCTGGGCATCAGCGCCTACCAGCAGGACTGGTACACCACCTACGAGGGCGGCACCGGCTTCGTCTCCCGCAGCCGAGGCATCGACGACGCCATCGCCCGCGGCGGCCGCGTCATGGAGAAGCTCGAAGGCGCCGGCGTTGATCCCGCCATCGACGTCTACGTCGGCGTCGGCCTCAACCCCATCCTCCCCCTGGAGCAGGGCGCCATCTTCACCAGCGAAGACCAGCGCGAGACCTACGGCGAGACCATGGAGGACGACTACCCTCGCCTCAAGCGCGAGTGGCTCGACCCCCAGATGCCCTGGAACGACGCCTGGGGCGACGACGTCCAGAGCCTCTTCGAAGGGCGCAGCGCCTTCGGAGAGCTCAGCGCCCCCAGCGACGGCATCGTCATGGCCGGCAGCGTCACCGCCACTGACGCCGTCACCTCCCGCGGCGCCGAGCTGATCGAGGTCCGCCGCTTCGAGGCCCTCAACCACCTGGAGCTGACCTACGCCGGGCGGCTCGCCGCCGACTTCTTCGGTGAAGAGGAGGTCGCTGGCGACCTCTACGACCCCGTCGCCTCCACCAAGTACGACCAGCCCCAGAACCAGGTCGTCGAGTGGATCGACACCCTCCTCGACACCCCCGTCGAGCCCACCACCCCCCACGACCAC
>CAUJGC010000513.1 GCA_963169075.1 Myxococcota bacterium | reverse complement strand
CCCCGCGCCCCACCGCCGCCCAGGACGCCGCCTTCGCACCCCGCGCTGGCCTCGACCTCCCCGCCGTCCTCCGACGCGCCGCACCCGAGGTCGGACTCACCGCCAACATCACCACCCAGCAGCTCCTCAACAACGAGGCACCCGCGCAGCAGCCCCAGCAGCCCGCCTCCGCACCCGAGCCCGCCCAGGCGCCCGCCTCGGCGCCCCAGCAGGCCCCGGCCTCGGCGCCGTCGGAGGCTGCCAGCAAATCCTGCGCGGTCACGCTGGGGACGCCTGCGGCTGGGGGCTGGGGTGGCGCGTTTGTCGCCGGGCTTGTCGCTGCGGCGGTCGGCTGGCGCCGTAGCCGTCGCACCTGAGCCGGAATCCTGCGCTTCAGCTGGGAGAACGCTCCCGTCGGCGCGCTGATGTGCCAACCCCCTTGCGGTCGAGCCCAATAGAGCGTATGCCGTGTGGCAGGCGAGGCGCGACCTCCTCGCCGTCCACCTGCGCTCGACCGCTGGAGGGGGGATGCGGAGGGCAGCCTCTGCGCAGCGTCGCCCGGTCTCCCAAGACCTCCTCCCCCTTCAGGTTCCTGCTCGTGATGAGCAGGCCGTGAGCGCGCGGCGTGGAGCCCCTCTCTGTGCTGCGACCGTGCTGGTCGCTCCGATGACCCGTTTTCGAGACAGCCCGCCAACCCATGCGCGTCACCTCCTCCAACGCATCTCGTCGCCGCGGCGCCGCCCGTTGGGCGCTCGTCGTCCACCCCATGCCTGCTTCGCTGGATCCCAAAGGCGCACAGGAGTTTGCGCTGATCCTGGATCAGGAGAATGACGCGGTCGTCGGGCTGCACACGGTCAAGCGCCCCTGCCCACCCGAGACGCTCTGGCAGCACGTCGCTCAAGCGCTTGAGAAGACGCTTCCGCACCGTCACCCCTCGCGCCTGAGCGTCTACCCGCCGAGCCTCCTGCCGCAGATCGAGGCGGCGGCGCGCGAGCGGCGCAGCGGGCTGGAGCTTCAGGCGCTGGACTCCATCCCGGCCAGCGTGCGCCTCCTCCTGGAGCTGCCCGCCGAAGAAGAGGCGGAGGCGCCCGCGGCGCCTCCCCCGCCGCCCTCGACGCGCCCCACAGCGCCTGCGGTCGCCCCCCCCCCGCCGCCGACGCCGGCTCGCGGCGAGGTGCGGGCGATCGTGGAGCTGCCGCGCTATGAGCTGGGGATGCTGCGGTCCTATCCGTCGAGCGCGGCGATCTGCGGCGTGGCGGTGGCGAAGCTGGCGCCCTCGCTGGTGGACGCCGACATGTGGGACGCCACCGATCTCGACGCCGAGGCGATCCTGGCTGAAGAGCACCTGGTCGGCTTCACCCTCACCTGCGTCCAGCCGGAGGAGACGCTGGAGCCGCTGCTGCGGGTGGAGGAGATCGCCTGGTTCGACTCGGGCACCGAGGCGGGGGATGTGACGGTGCTGGTGGCCTTCAGCGCTGGGCGCCTGCTGGGCGCGCTGGCGACGGCGCCGCGCGGCTGGCTGGGCGACGCCGAGCGCGCGGGGCTGCAACACGCCGTGGAGTGGCTGGAGGGGGCTTGCCTGCTGGTCCTCGCGCGGGCTGGCGGCGGCGCGTCGGTCGCGCACCCGGTGCGCGTGCGCGGCGACTTCGAGCCGGGGGCCCACCTCCGGGTGCTGGAGCCTGCGGCGCGGCTGCTGGTGCGGCGGCGGAGCCGCCGGGCCGACGACGAGGGCTGAGGATCAGCTGGAGCCCCGGCTCCAGAAGAGCAGGTTGGCGACCGCGGCCGCCAGCATGATCCCGCCGTAGACGAAGATGGTCAGGGTGTCCCCGAAGAGGTTGCGCCAGGTGCCGATGCGGACGTCGCGCGGGTCACGGGGCTGGTAGCGCACCGGCATGGGCTCGCCGCTGTCGCGCTCGACCCAGAACTCCGCGGCGCTGTGCTCGGTGAAGGAGTCTGCGAAGCCCTGCGGGGTCTCGTAGCGGATGGTGTAGTAGGCCCCGTCCCGGCGGACCCACTTGCTGCTGAGGACGACGCCCTGGACCTCCTCGGTGGTGCGGAGCCAGAGGAACTCCTCAGCGCCGACCCACCCCATCGCGAGGATCCAGACGACGACCCCGATCAGCAGCAGCTTCCACATGCTCCTCCTCCGTGTTGATCCGTCGGGCCCTGCGCCCGGTGTGTTGGATCTAGCAAGCCTGTGGGTTCAGGTCTACCCGCGCACAACACACGTACAACTTGGCGGCGCTTGAAGCTGGCACCCTGCGTGCTTACTCATGAGAGCGTGCGGCCGCTCCCGCCTCCATGTCGGAGCCCGAGGACCGCTCGTCTGCTCTGCCCAGGAGGCGCCTATGTCTACGCTCAAGCTCACCCGCGACAACTTCGAGACGACTCTGGAGAAGAACGACATCGTGATCCTGGACTTCTGGGCCTCCTGGTGCGGCCCCTGCCGGGCCTTCGCGCCGACCTTCGAGGCCGCCTCCCAGAAGCACGGTGACATCGCCTTCGGCAAGATCAACACCGAGGAGGAGCAGGAGCTTGCCGCAGCGTTCCAGGTGCGCTCCATCCCGATGATCATGGTCTTCCGCGATCAGATCCCCGTCTTCGCCCAGGCGGGCGCCCTGCCGGGTCCGGCCCTGGAGGACCTCATCACCCAGGTCCGCGCGCTGGACATGGCGGATGTCCGCAAGAAGTACGACGAGATGATGCGTCAGGCGTAAGCGCTGCGGGCTCCTCTTGACAGCGCGACGTCGCAGGCGCACTCCTCTCCGTCCAGGGAGGGGCACCCTGTCCCCTCCGCCTCTTCTGGAGCCCGGAGCCCTTGGACACCACGCTGCACCTCACCGCCCACCTCCCGGCTGAGCGCGCCGAGGAGGTGCAGGAGGTCACCTCGCTTCAAACGCGAGAGGACTTTGAGCGCGCGGTGACACCGCTCTTTGATCGCCTCTATCGCTTCTGCATGGTGCGGCTCGGAGACCCCACACGCGCGGAGGATCTCCTCCAGGCTTCGCTGATCCGCGCCTACACACACCGCGCCTCCTACCAGGGGCGCGGCTCCATCCTGGGCTGGCTCTTCCAGATCATCCGCCACGAGCACGCCGAGCAGGCGCGCCGCGCCGCCCGGCAGCGCAGCCTCATGGAGGTGGTCCGCGAGCGCGTTCAACCCTGGATGGAGGACTGGTGGGGCGAAGACGCGACGCCCGAAGCGCAGCTGGAGACCCAGGTCGCTGCGCACGTCCTCCTGGAGTGCATCCAGGCGCTCCCGGAGGCCTACCGCGACGTGGTCCACTTGTGTGACATGGAAGAGATGAGCATTGAAGAGGTCGGCGCGCTGCTCAACATACCGAGCGGCACCGTCAAGAGCCGCCACGCACGCGGGCGGGCCCGTCTGGCTACGCTGGTGCGCGCACGTCTGGAGGAGGTCCCATGACCCACCCCACTCCCCCACCCTATGCCTACCAGCGCGCCCTGCAGGCCCTGCGAAACGAGAAACCCGCTGAGGGCTTCGGGAGGCGCCTGAGCGCCTCCCTGGAGCGCGCGGACGCCCAGGCTGCCGCCGCAGCGCGGCGCTCCCATCAGCGTCAGCTCCGCCTGCTCCCTGCCCTCGGCGCGCTGAGCCTCCTGGCCACTGGCGTCACGACCATCGGCCTCATCTACAGCGCCGAGGAGCGCGGCGCGCTCTCCTACACCCAGGATGTCGAGGTGGAGCACCCCGGCGGTGAGGTCGTCTGGCTCGATCTGGAGCTGACCACCCACCACCACGGCGAACACGACACCACCCTCCACGTCGAGGTGCCGCATGAGGTGCCTGTCCGCTACGACGGCACGCGCCATGAAGAGCCGACCTGTGGACCCAGCTCCTGCGTCCACCGCTTCACCCTCTCGTCTGAGCCGGGGACATCTGCGGTGCAGATCGGCGTGCCGCGCCCCGGACGCTGGCCGGTGAAGGTGAACCACCGCTCACCTGACGCCCATGTCAGCGAGTCGATCACCGTCCACGCCCGCCCCTGAGCCTCCTTAAGTTTTTTTCATTTGCCTGGAACCGTCCCGCGCCTCGCTCCGTCTCCCGCGCCGTGAGCCTGCCAACACCCCGGCAGGCCGACGCGCTGGAGAGACCCCTACCCCCGAGGCCGAGACGCCATGCAAGCCGCAGCTGAACAACCCCACACCGAGAGTGCAGCCTCCCCTGCACCGCGCTCCTGGACCGCGGACCTTGTCGCGGGCTTCCTCGTCTTCCTGATCGCCCTCCCGCTCTGCCTCGGCATCGCGCTGGCATCGAACTTCCCGCCCGTCGCGGGGATCATCACGGCCATCGTCGGAGGGGTGGTCGGCTTCTTCCTCAGCCGCTGCGAGCTGACCATCAAGGGACCCGCCGCAGGCCTGATCGTCATCGCGCTGGGCGCCGTGACCGAGCTGGGCGGCGGTGACGCTGCCCTGGGCTACCGGCGCGCCCTGGCCGTCGGCGTGGTCGCAGCGGTCGTCCAGATCATCTTCGCGCTCCTCAAGACAGGTCGCCTCGGAGAGCTCTTCCCGCCCTCGGTGGTGCACGGCATGCTGGCCGCCATCGGCGTGATCATCGTCTCCAAGCAGGCTCACGTGATGCTGGGCGTCGCGCCCGAGGCCAAGGAGCCCCTCCACCTCCTGGCCGAGCTCCCCCACAGCCTCGGGGAGATGAACCCGGAGATCGCGCTCATCGGCGGCGTCTCGCTGCTCATCCTCTTCGGCCTCCCGATGCTGCCCTTCAAGTGGACCAGGCGCATCCCCGCGCCGATGCTTGTCCTCCTCGTCGCCGTGCCGCTCGGCATCGCGCTGGACCTCTCCCACGAGCACACCTACACCCTGGCCGCCCACGAGTACACCGTCGGCCCCAGGTTCCTGGTCAAGCTCTCCGGCACCCTCATCTCCTCCATCACCTTCCCTGACTTCTCGGAGATCACCTCGATGACGTCCATCAAGTACGTCATCATGTTCTCCCTCGTCGGCAGCATCGAGTCCCTCCTCTCCGCCAAGGCCGTGGATCTCCTCGATCCCTGGCGCCGCAAGTCCAACATGGACCGCGACCTCCTCGCTGTGGGCGTCGGGAACCTGATCGCCTCCTTCCTGGGCGGCCTCCCCATGATCTCCGAGATCGTCCGCTCCCGCGCCAACATCGACAACGGCGCCTACACCCGCAAGGCCAACCTCTTCCACGGCCTCTTCCTCCTCGCCTTTGTCGCGCTCCTCCCCGGGCTCATCCAGAGCATCCCGCTGGCTGCCCTCGCCGCCATGCTCGTCTACACCGGCCTCCGCCTCGCCTCCCCGGCAGAGTTCAAGAAGACCTGGCAGGTCGGCGCCGAGCAGCTCGCCCTCTTCGTCACCACCCTCATCGTCACCCTCGCCACGGACCTCCTCCTCGGCGTCGCGGCGGGTATCCTCCTCAAGTTTGTCCTCCACCTCGCCATGAACAAGATCTCCCCCCGGCACCTCTTCTCGGCCCAGGTCGAGACACGCGCCGAGGGCGCCGAAGGCTGGCTCACCCTCCGCAGCGCGGCCGTCTTCTCCAACTACCTCAGCCTCCATAAGCAGGTCGGCGCCCTCCGCGCCGCAGGCGCCCAGACGCTCCACGTTGACGTCAGCCACGCCCCCTTCATCGACCACACCACGATGGAGCGCCTCCACGACCTCGACTTCGAGCTGAAGGCCGCAGGCGGTAGCCTCGACCTCATCGGCCTGGAGCGCCATCGCCCCCTCAAGCCCCACCCCCTCGCCGCCCGCCGGCTCGTCCAGACCCAGGACGCGGAGTAGACGTCATGAACCTCGAACACGCCATCGCCGAGGCCCTGGAGCACGGCGGGCACCTGGTGCCCGACCAGGGCCCCATCAGCGTCTTCGTCCACCACAACACCCTCCACGCCTTCCAGCACCTCCCCTTCCATCAGGCGGTCCAGGCCGGCGCAGACACCTTCGGCGCTGCCGCCTACATGCCCGAGGCGCGCTTTCGCTCCCTCTTCCACGCCGGGCGCATCACCTCCGCCGGGCTGAACGAGGCCCTGGATGCCTGGATCGCCCGCCAGGAGCCTGCGCCACAGCCCCTCCCCGACACCCCCCTCCGCGACCTCTGGTGGGCCTGGCTCGCCGCCCCGGTCGAGGCGGACACCCCCGGCGGCCTCGCCTGGCGGCTCGCGGAGGAGGGCCTCGCCTCCTCCCTCCCCAAGGACCTCCCTGATCACGCCCGCGAGGCGCTCCTCCGCAGCGGTCAGGCCCTCCTCGCGCCGCTCCTGGAGAAGGGCGACCTCGACGGCGTCCTGCGGGCCCTCACTGGCGCCGCCGGACGCCAGGGCGAAGAGGCCTTCTGGACGCGCTTCGGGCTCGTCGCCTCCCTCGACGCCGCGCGCACCCTGCTGAACCGCCGCCCTGACGCCGTCGCCGCCGCCGCGCTCTGGGAGGTCGTCCGGCGCCGCACCCCCCGGAGCGAGCCCAGCCCCGTCCGCAGCGAGGCGACCCGCGCCCGCATGGCGCACCTCCTCGGTGAGGACGCCTGGCGACGCGCTGGGCACCTCCTGGCCCAGCTCAGCGGCGTCTACCTCGACGAAGGCCTCGCCTACTGGCCCCTCCAGGACCGCGAGAAGGGCTTTGTCGCCTCAGCCCTCGGCCTCCTCCTCCACGGCCCGACCCCCGAGCCCTGGATGAGCGCCCTCCACGCCAGCCCCGCCCTCGACGCGATCCAGCGCGGCGACGCGGAGGCCACCCTCTGCGCCATCCTCCAGGCGTGGGGCGTGCAACCCGACGAGGTCGAGCCCCTCACCCTGGAGATCCTGCACCTCCTGCCCGGCTGGGCCGGGATGTTCTCCCGCCTGGAGCGCCACGCCGAGGAGCGCGCGCACCTCCCCGGCCCGGTCCGCCTGGCCGACTACGCCGCCGTCGCCCTCGCCTTGATCGACACCAGCCTGCGCTGGAGCCTCGCTCGCGCCGAGCTGCCCGAGCTGCAACGCCCCCGCGATGTCATCGCCGCCGCGCGCCAGCGCGTCGCGTCGCCCCGCCGCCAGGGTGACCACGAGCGACCGCTCCGCCTCTTCCTGACCGCGCTCTATGTCGGCCTCGGCGCCGACACCCTCGACGCCTTCGAGGACACCGCCTGGAGCGCCTGGAGCGAGGCCCTGGAGCGCTTCGACGCGCCCACGCGCCAGAGCATCTGGCAGGAGGCCTACGAGCTGCGCTACGAAGGCCAGCTCCTCAGCGCCGTCCACGCCAACCGTCGCCTCAACGACCTCGCCTCGCCTCGCCAGCGCCCTCGCCTCCAGGCCGCCTTCTGCATCGACGACCGCGAGGAGTCCCTGCGCCGCGCCCTGGAGGAGCTGGACCCCGCGACGGAGACCTTCGGCATCGCAGGCTTCTTCGGGCTCGCCATCGCCTACAAGGGCCTCGATCAAGCTCAGGCCGTCACCCTCTGCCCCGTCGGCGTCGATCCACCCCACGAGATCCACGAGGTCCCCGTCGAGGGGCACGAGCACCTCCACGGCGCGCGCGCCTCCCGTCGCCGCCTCTGGGCGCGCCTCAGCGGCGCCATCGCCGCTGCCAGCCGCTCCGCGCTCCTCGGCGGACCCCTGGCGGTCGGGCTCGGCCCTGCCACCGCAGGACCCTTCACCGCGCGAGTCGTCGCGCCAGGCGCCACCGACCGCATCGGACGCTGGCTCCAGGGCCGCCTCCTCCCCGCGCCCAGCACCCGGCTCACCGTAGACCGCGAGGAGCGCACCCCCCAGCGCGCCGATCGCGTCGTCGGCTACACCTTCCAGGAGCAGGTCGATCGCGCCGCGACCTTCTTCGAGAACATCGGCGCGCGCTCCGGGCACGCGCGCCTCTTCCTCATCGTCGGACACGGCTCCACCACGCAGAACAACCCCCACCGCTCAGCCTACGACTGCGGCGCGTGCAGCGGCAAGCACGGCGACGCCAACGCCCGGCTCATGGCCCTGATCGTCAACAAGCCGGAGATCCGCGCCGCGCTCCGGGAGCGCGGCGTGGAGATCGCAGACGATACATGGTTCATCGGGTGTATCCATGATACAACCAGCGACGCCGTGCGCTGGTTTGATCTGGATAAGGTCCCCGACACACACCGCGACGATCTCCAGGCCGCCCAGCGCCTCGTCGATCGCGCGCGCGCCCTCGACGCCCTGGAGCGCTGCCGACGCTTCGTCTCCGCCCAGGGCATCCGCACCCCCGAACGCGCCCTCCGACACGTCGAGGACCGCGCCCAGCACGTCGCCGAGCCCCGCCCCGAGTGCGGACACGCCACCAACGCCATCTGCATCGTCGGGCGGCGCGCCCTCACCCGCGGCCTCTACCTCGACCGACGCGCCTTCCTCGTCTCCTACGACCCCCTCAACGACCCTGGGGAGCGCATCCTGGAGCGGCTCCTCGTCGCGGTCGGACCCGTCGGCGCCG
>CAUJGC010000512.1 GCA_963169075.1 Myxococcota bacterium | reverse complement strand
GGGGCGCCTACGCTAGGGGGGGGGGGTGGGGAAACCGCCCCGCCGTGCCGCGCGGGGTCCCCCCCCCCCCCGCGGGGCTCGCCGCCGAGCCGGTCACTCCCGCACCCGCTCCACGTGCGTCACGCCGTCGATCCGGCGGATGACCCGCATGGCATCTTCGAGCTGCTGGGCGTCGCGGACCATGACCTCAAAGGTGTTGGTGGCGCGTCCGTCGGGCATGGCGCGGCAGTGGGCCTCCGCGATGTTGACCCCCACCGAGGTGAAGCCTGAGGAGATGTTGGCCAGGAGCCCCGGCTTGTCGGTGCACATGACCCGGACGGTGACGCCGCGCACCGCCTTGGCCGTCTCGCCCCAGTAGGCGTCGATGAGGCGATCCGGCTCCAGCTCCCCCACCTTCGGGCACGAGCGCGCGTGGACCGTGAGCCCGCGGCCGCGGGTCACGAACCCCACCACGTCCTCGCCGGGGACCGGGTTGCAGCAGCGCGCGTAGCGGACCATGACATCCTCGACGCCGTCGAGGGCGATGCCGGGCTTCTTGGAGAGCGCGTCGCGGGCGACGCGCTCCAGGCGCTCCTCGTCCAGGGCCTCGGGCAGCGCGTCGGGCTGGACCGGCTCGGGCTGGAGCTTGCGGAGGATGGCGTCGATGGGGACCTTGCCGTAGCCCAGCTGGATGATCAGCTCGTCGGCGTTCTGGAGCTTCAGCGCCACCGCCGCCGCGTCCAGCTCGCCGCTCTTGATCAGGCGGCGGAGGTTGAGGTCGTTGCGCCGCAGCTCCTTCTCCAGCAGCTCCCGCCCCAGGCGGGCGGTCGTCTCCCGCTGCTCCTGGCGGACGTGGTGCTTGATCTTCGCCCGCGCGCGGCTCGTCTTGGCGAAGGTCATCCAGTCCGGGTTGGGGCGCTGGTGCGGCGAGGTGATGATCTCGACGGTGTCCCCATTCTGGAGCTGGTAGCGGAGGGGGACGAGCTGGCCGTTGACGCGGGCGCCGGTGCAGCGGTTGCCGACCTCGGTGTGGACGGCGTAGGCGAAGTCGATGGGGGTGGCGCCCTGGGGGAGCACCTTGACGTCGCCGTCGGGGGTGAGGGTGAACACCTCGTCATTGAACATGTCCACCTTGACCATGTCCATGAACTCTTGCGGGTCCACCAGGTCCTGCTGCCACTCGATGAGCTGGCGCAGCCACTCGAAGCGGGAGGCGTCGCGGTCGGGGATGGCGCGCCCCTCCTTGTACTGCCAGTGGGCGGCGACGCCCTGCTCCGCGATCCGGTGCATGGCGTCGGTGCGGATCTGGATCTCGACGCGCTCCTGGTAGGGGCCGATCACGGAGGTGTGCAGCGACTGGTAGCCGTTGGGCTTGGGCATCGCCACGTAGTCCTTGAAGCGCCCCGGGACCGGGCGCCAGAGGCTGTGGACCAGGCCCAGGATGCCGTAGCAGTCCTTGACGTCCTCGACGATGATCCGGAAGGCGAGCTGATCGTAGACCTGATCCAGATCGATGTTGCTCTCGCGCATCTTCTTCCAGATCGAGAAGAAGTGCTTGGGGCGACCGGCGACCTCGGCCTGGATGTGGTGATCCCGCAGGAGGTTGCGGATGATCTGGACCGTCTCCTGGATGTAGCGCTCGCGCTCGCTTTTTTTGGCCTTGATGGCCTCGGCCAGCGCGAAGTAGTCCTCCGGGTGGAGGTAGCGGAAGCTCTGGTCCTCCAGCTCGGACTTCATCCACTGGATGCCGAGGCGGTTGGCGAGGGGGGCGTAGATCTCGAGCGTCTCCTGGGCCTTCTCCCGCTGCTTCTCGGGGATCATGTGCTTGAGGGTCCGCATGTTGTGCAGGCGGTCGGCCAGCTTGACCAGCACCACGCGGATGTCCGACGCCATCGCGACGACAAACTTCCGGAAGCTCTCGGCGTCGCGCTCGACCTTGGACTTGAAGGCGTACTTGGAGAGCTTGGTGACGCCGTCCACGATGAAGGCGATCTCGCCGCCGAAGTCCCGCCGGATCTCCTCGACGCTGATCTCGGTGTCCTCGACGACATCATGGAGGAGCCCGGCGCAGAGGCTGGCGATGTCCAGGTGGAGGTCCGCGATGATGTCGGTGACCTCCAGCGGGTGCAGGAGGTAGGGCTCCCCGCTCTTGCGCATCTGGCTGGAGTGCATCCGCGCCGCCAGCATGAACGCCTTGTTCAAGAGCGAGAGGTCCGGGTCGGGGTGGTAGGTCCGGACCTTCTGCAGGATGGCGTTCATCTTGTTGAGGAGGAGCGGCGGGATCTCCACCTCCGCCTCAAGGGACGCGGCCTCATCCACGGGATCGACAGGGGCGTTTTGCGGGTCCATACCGAATCGCTGCGTCCGTCAAGGGTCTGCACCGCGCGGCCTGTGCGGGCCAGGGTGCCTCTGCCGATCAGGTTAGAGAAACACGCCGCGCGGGGTCAAGCACCTGCGCCGCGCCCTCACCTGGGCGCCTTCAAGAGCGCCTCCGCCGCGCGCGCCTGGAGGACCACCCGCCGCGCCGAGGCGAGGTAGATCGCCTCGATGGCCTGCTGGGACTCCGCCAGGTCGTCGTTGAGGAGGAGGTAGTCGAACTCGTCGAAGCGCTCCAGCTCCCACCGCGCCTTCTCCAGCCGACGCTGGATGACGTCCTCGGCGTCGGTGCCCCGCGCCCGCAGGCGCGCCTCCAGGAGCGCCCAGGAGGGCGGCGTCACCATGACCGTCACCGCCTCGGGGAAGGCGGCGCGGAGCTGCGCCGCGCCCTGCACGTCGATGTCAAAGAGGAGGTCGTGCCCCACCTGAAGGGCGTGGGACACCGTGCTCCGGGAGGTGCCGTAGCGGTTGCCGTGGACCTCGGCCCACTCTGCGAACGCCTCCTCCGCGATCATGGCGTCGAAGCGCTCGCGGGGGACAAAGTGATAGTCCACCCCATCCACCTCGCGGCCGCGCGGCGCGCGGGTCGTGTAGGACACCGAGAAGCGGGTCCGGGGGTAGCGATCCAGGAGGTGGTGGCAGAGCGAGCTCTTGCCCGCTCCGCTGGGTCCGCAGACGATCAAGAGCATGCCGCTCCGGCTCATGGGGGGCTCCGGCGTGGGTGAAGGGTTATTCAATATTGAGGACCTGCTCGCGCATCCGGTCGATCTCGCTGCGGTTCTCGACCACGCAGACGGCGATGCGCTCGTTCTGGCTCTTGGAGCCCATCGTGTTCGTCTCCCGGATCAGCTCCTGGAAGTAGAAGTCCATCTTCTTGCCCACGCCGCCGCCCTCCTGGGCGGGGTCGAAGCGCTCGATCAGCTCCCGCAGCCGGGCGATGTGGGCCCGGGCGCGGGTGATCTCCTCGGTGATGTCGGAGCGATCCGCGTAGAGGATCACCTCCTGGAGCAGCCGCTCCTCCGGGATCTCCCCCAGCCCGAGCTGGCGCATCGGCTCCGCCAGCCGCTCCCGCAGCCGCGCCAGGAGCGCGTCGCGGACCTGCGGCACCTCCTGCGCGATCTGGTCGATGTGGCGCTGCACGTTGTCCAGCCGCGTCAGGAAGTCCTGGGCCAGCACCTGCCCCTCGCGGTCGCGCTCCGCGTTCAGCGCCACCAGCGCCGCCTCAAGCAGCGCCCCGAGCGGCTCCCCCGCCTCCTCCAGCGCCACGCTCTCCTCCACCCGGCGGATGACCCCCGGGAAGGTCAGGAGGTGCTCCAGCCGCACCGGCTCCGAGAGCCGCAGCTGCGTCCGCAGCTGATCAAAGTGCCGCAAGAGCTGACGCGCGCGCTCCGCGTCAAAGAGCGGCACCTCGCCGCCCGCATCCTCCCCCGCGCGGGCCATCTCGACATGCAGGTTCACATGGACGCGCCCGCGGCTCAGGTGGCGCCGGATGACCTCCTGCACCTGCCCCTCCAGCGCCAGGAGCCACGCCGGCGCGCTGACCCGGACCTCCAGGCCCTTGTGGTTGACGCTGCGGACATCGCACGTCCACTCCAGCCCCAGCGCGCGCCGCTGGCTGTGCCCATACCCTGTCATGCTCCTGAGCGCCATAGGACTCCTGGGTTGTGTTGCACCGGCGACCCTGCGATCGCCGCGCCTCTTTGTATATGGATCAGGCGGCGGAGTCCAAATCACGCGCCGCCCCCAGCCCGCCGTCACCACCCTGCTCAAGAAAGCAGACCCCCTCTGCAAATATCCCCTTCTCACGTCGGGGGAGAGTGGCTAGATTGGCCGCCGCCCGGGGAGCGGCTGGACGACAACACACACGGAGGAGACACGCTATGGCGATCGGGAGGCACAAGACCCACTTTGCAGGACGCGAGGTCATCAAGACCACGGGGGGCCTCCTCCCGGACAAGGTCGCGGGGGTGGCGATCCGCATCGAGGCGGGCAGCGTCCGCAAGGTCAAGCGCGCCGACGCCCAGGGCCGCCCCCTGGAGTACACCTACGAGCGGGAGAGCTTCGCCGACGTCTTCGCCCGCCTCCTCAGCCACCCCCAGGCGGCCCACGTCGAGGCCCTGGTGATCGGCCGCTGGTCCGACGAGATGTTCGAGGACGGCTCCGAAGAGGTCGCCGCCCTGCTGATCCAGGCCGCCCCGACCCTGACAGGCCTCAAGGCCCTCTTCATCGGGGACGTGACCTACGAGGAGAGCGAGATCTCGTGGATCATCCAGTCGGATCTGGGCGCCCTCGTGCGGGCCTACCCTCGCCTGGAGGTCTTCGGCGCCCGGGGCGGCAACCGCCTGCGCCTGAGCGACCTGCGCCACGACGCCCTGGAGGAGCTGATCATCGAGGCGGGCGGCCTGCCGGCGGCGTGCGTCCGGGATGTCGCCGCAGCCCACCTGCCCGCCCTGCGGACGCTGGAGCTCTGGCTCGGGACGGACGAGTACGGCGGCGACTCCACCGTGGAGGACCTCCAGCCCATCCTCTCCGGCAAGCTCTTCCCCCACCTCCGGGCCCTCCGCCTGCGCAACTGCCAGTACGCCGACGCCCTGGCCCGCGCCCTCGCTCTGGCTCCCGTGCTGGAGGGGCTCCAGGCCCTCGACCTCTCCATGGGCACCCTCTGCGACCGCGGCGCCGAGGCCTTCCTCTCCTCGCCTGGGGCCGCGACGCTCTACGAGCTGGATCTCAGCGACAACGTCCTCTCCCCCGAGCTGCACGAGCGGCTCCGGGAGGCCCTCCCCGAGGTCCACCGCATCCTCACCGCCAACGACAAGTTTGACGAGTGGGACCCCGCCGAAGAGGAAGAGGACGAGGACGGCGAGCCCGGCTACATGAGCCGCTACGTCACCCACAGCGAATAAGGAGCACCCAGCATGGCGATCGACACCTGGATGGAGACCTTCGCGGGACGCCCCGTGGAAGACCTCGACCTCAACGCGCTGCCCCAGACCGCCGGCGAGGTCGCCTGGCGCCTGGCCTACCCCGACTATGAGGACACCTTCACCGTGCCTGAGGCGGACAGCGAGGAGGGGCACCCGCTGGTCCACGCCCTCCTGGCCTGGGAGGACGCCCGCCGCCTCAAGGCGCTGGTCGTCGGCCCCTGGGAGGACGTCGAGGATCTCTACGACGCCACCCCCGAGCGCTTCGCGAGCGCCCTGATCGCGGCGGCGCCGCGCCTCCCGGCGCTGGAGGCGCTCTTCCTGGGGGACATCCCCTACGAGGTGAACGAGATCTCCTGGATCCAGCAGGCCGACCTGGGGCCGCTCCTCATGGCCTTCCCCGGGCTCAAGGTCTTCGGGGCGCGGGGCGGCAACGGGATCCGCCTCGGCGACCTCCGCCACGAGGCCCTGGAGCACCTGGAGCTTCAGGCGGGCGGCCTCCCGGGTGAGGTCGTCCGGGACGTGACCTCGGCCCACCTGCCCGCCCTCAAGACGCTGGAGATCTGGCTCGGGACCGAGGACTACGAGGGCCGCGTGACCCTGGAGGACCTCCAGCCCATCCTCTCCGGCAAGCTCTTCCCCCGCCTGGAGCGCCTGGGGCTGATGAACGCCCAGCACGCCGACGCCATCGCCCGCGCGCTGGCGACCGCCCCGGTCCTGGACCAGCTCAAGGCGCTCGATCTCTCCATGGGCACCCTCACCGACGCGGGCGTGGAGGCCCTTTTGAAGCACCCGGCCCTGGGGCGCCTGGAGGAGCTGAACGTGAGCGACAACTACCTCTCGGACGACCTCAACCAGCGCCTCCGGGAGCGCTTCCCCGCCATGACGCTCTGGATCGGCTCCGACAAGGAGCTTGAGGGCAACGGGCGCTACGTCACCCACAGCGAGTGAGGCCCCACGCATGAGCATCCGCGACTTCAAGGACACCTGGGCTGGACGCCCCATCCGCCCCCTGCGGGCCGACGCCCTCCCCGCCCGCGCCGAGGGCGTCGCCTGGCGCCTCTCCTTCGGCGGAGATGAGGACGGCACCTTCTACGACGGCCCCAGCCCCGACACCGAGCTGGACGAGACCGAGGGGGAGCAGCTCCTCCGCCCCCTGGTGATCTGGGACCAGGCGCCGCAGATCGAGGCGCTGGTGATCTCCTGCTGGGGCGATCCGGAGGAGTTCTACGACACCGACGCGCGGGGCGCCGTCCAGGCGCTGGTGGCGCTGGCGCCGCGCCTGCCCCACGTCGAGGCGATCTTCTTCGGAGACATCCCCCGCTTCATGAGCGATCTGGCCTACATCCAGAGCGACGACATGGGGCCGGTGGTCCGGGCCTTCCCGAAGCTCAAGGTCTTCGGCGCCCGCGGCGGCGGCGTCTCCTTCTCGGACCTCCGCCACGAGGTGCTGGAGGAGCTGGTCGTCGAGTCGGGGGGCCTGGGGGCCGAGTGCGCCGCGGACATCGGCCGCGGCCACCTGCCGAACCTGCGGCGCCTGGACCTCTGGCTGGGGCGGGAGGAGTACGGCGGAACGATCACGCCGGAGACCCTCCAGCCGATCTTCTCGGGCAAGGCGCTCCCGAAGCTCACCCGGCTCGGGCTGATGAACGCCTACAACACCGACGCGCTGGCGGAGGCGCTGGCGACGGCGCCGGTCATCGAGCAGCTGGAGGAGCTGGACCTCTCCATGGGCACCCTGACCGATCGCGGCCTGGGCCTGCTCCTGAAGCACCCGGCGCTGGGGCGCCTGCGGCGCCTCAACCTGGACGACAACTTCCTCAGCGACGCCGCCATCCACCTCGCGCGGGCCAAGCTGGGCGGGGTCGAGGTGATCAGCGCCTCCCACAAGACCCCCTACGACGGCGACTGGCGCTACGCGACCCATGGCGAGTGACGCCGCTGCGCCCGCGTGGCTGATCGTCGGCGTCCCCGACAACCGGCGCACGACCCTCTTCCTGGCGGCCCTGGAGGGCCGCCAGGAGGCCCCACGCCGCGTCCTGGACGCAGGCGAGGCGCTGGTGGAGCCCTGGCGCCTCCAGGCGGCCCTGGAGGCGCTGGGGCGTCCCTGCGCGGTGCGCCTGGACTCGCCGGGAGAGGACTTCAAGGTGACGCGGCGCCTCCTGGCGGCGGGCGCTGCCGCCGCCGAGGCCGAGGGCAGCCCCTTCCTCCCGCCTGCGGCGCTGGCGCAGCTGGAGGACGACCGGGGGCTGATCCTGCACCCGCGTCAGTGGTACCTGGGGCTCTGCGCGGCGCTGCGGGCCTGGGGGCCCGCGCTGGCCGCGCCGGGGGTCTGGGTGATGAACGACCCCGACGAGATCGCGGTGATGTTCGACAAGGTGGCCTGCCAGGCCCGCCTGGAGGCGGCGGGGATCCCGATCCCTCCTCGCCTCCCCGGCGTGGCGAGCTACGACGCGCTGGTGGAGGCGCTGGAGGCTGCCGGAGAGCGCCGGGCCTTCGTGAAGCTGGCCCACGGCTCGTCGGCCTCGGGGGTGATCGCGTACGAGCGGGGGCGGCGCGGCCAGGAGCGGGCGACGACCTCGATGGAGCGGGTGCGCGACAGGCGAGGGCTGCGCTTCTACAACTCGCTGCGCATCTCGCGCTACACGGCGCCGGAGCACATCCGCGACGCCGTGGACGCGGTGTGCCGCGAGCGGGCTCAGGTCGAGCTCTGGGTGCCGAAGGCGACCTGGGACGGTCAGCCCTTCGACCTGCGGGTGGTGGTGATCGGGGGGGAGGCGCGGCAGGTGGTGATGCGGGTGGGGCAGAGCCCCATGACGACCCCCCACCTGGGGAACGCGCGGGGCCCCGTGGAGGCGCTGCGCCAGCGCGTCGCCCCGGACGCCTGGGCGGCGATGCTGCGGACCTGCGAGCGGGTGGCGGAGGTCTTCCCCCGCTCGCTCTACTTCGGGGTGGACGTGGCGCTGGATCAGGCGATGGAGCGCCACTGGGTGCTGGAGGTCAACGCCTTCGGGGATCTGCTGCCCGGGGTGCGCTGGCGAGGCGAGGAGACGCACGCGGTGGAGATCGACGCCATGCGGGTCCGCATGGCGTCGCGGCGGGAGGAGGCGAGGTGACGCTGGACTGGAAGGCGGGGGTGGACGCGGGGCGGGACATCCTGCTGATGACGCTGGACACGCTGCGCTACGACGTGGCCGAGGAGGAGCTGGCGGCGGGCCGCCTGCCGAACCTGGGGCGCCTGCTGGGGCTGCGGGGGTGGGAGCGGCGGCACGCGCCGGGGAGCTTCACCTACGCCTCCCACGCGGCGATCTTCGCGGGCTTCTTCCCCACCCCGGCGGAGCCGGGGGCGCATGCGCGCCCGATGGCGCTGGACTTCCAGGGGAGCACCACCATCGGCCCCCGGACGGCCCTCCTGCCTGGGGCGAGCGTGCCCGAGGGGCTGGCGCTGCGAGGGTATCGGACGCTCCGCGTGGGGGGCGTGGGGTTCTTCAACCGCCAGAACCCGCTGGGGGAGGCGCTGCCGTCGCTCTTCCAGGAGGCGGTGTGGGAGCCGGGCTTCGGGGTGACGGCGCTGGACTCCACGGCGCGGCAGCTCCGCTGGGCGGCGCGGTGGCTGGAGGGGCTGGGGGCGGCGGAGCGGGCGTTTGTCTTCGTGAACGTCTCGGCGCTGCACCAGCCCAACCGCGGCTATGTGCCGGGGCTGGCGGAGGACACGCTGGCCTCGCACGCGGCGGCGCTACGCTATGTAGACCGCCAGCTGCCGATCTTGATCAACGCGCTGTGGCGGCGAGGCCCTGCGCTGTGTATGGTGGGCTCGGACCACGGGACGGCCTATGGGGAGGATGGCTACACCGGCCACCGCCTCGGGCACGAGGTGGTGTGGACGGTGCCCTGGGCCGAGCTTGAGCTGAGCGGCCCGCTCCCGCAGGGAGCGGCGGAGCCGCCCGAGGAGGACGAGACGTGACGCGCGCAGCCGAGGAGCTGGAGACCCACCTGGCGGGCTCTCCCTATCAGAGCTACACCTACGCCTACCCCCACAAGCTGGCCTACCGGGCGCTGCCGACGCCCCGGCCGCTGCGGGAGGTCTGGGCCGAGGAGGATCGCAGCGCGCTCTTCCTCTACATCCACATCCCCTTCTGCGAGATGCGCTGCGGCTTCTGCAACCTCTTCACGACGGTGAAGCCGGGGGACGATCAGGTGTCGGCCTACATGGAGGCCCTGGGCCGTCAGGCGCGGGTGGTGCGGGAGGCGCTGGGCGCCGGGGCGCGCTTCGCCCGCTTCGCGGTGGGCGGCGGCACGCCGAGCTACCTGAGCGCCGCGCAGCTCCGGTGGATGCTGGATCTCGTCGAGGGCGAGCTGGGGGCAGACCTCCACGCGATCCCCTGCTCCTTTGAGGTCTCCCCCGAGACGATCGACGAGGAGAAGCTGGCGCTCCTGCGCTCCCGCGGCATCGACCGGGTGAGCATGGGCGTGCAGAGCTTCATCCCCGAGGAGGTCGAGGCCATCTACCGCCGCCAGGACGTGGCGCGGGTCGAGCAGGTCCTGGGCTGGATGAACGCCGAGGGCTTCCCGACGGTGAACGTGGACCTGATGTACGGCCTGCCGGGGCAGACGGCGGCGACGTGGGCGGCCTCGCTGGACGCGGCGCTGCGCTTCACCCCGGCGGAGGTCTACCTCTACCCGCTCTACGTCCGCCCGCTGACCCGCATGGGGCTCTCGGACGCGGAGTGGGACGATCAGCGCCTGGGGCTCTACCGCCAGGGCCGGGATCACCTCCTGGCGGCGGGCTACCGCCAGGTGTCCATGCGGATGTTCCGCCGGATCGCCGCAGGCGAGGTGGAGGGGCCGGTCTACCGCTGCCAGGAGGACGGGATGGTGGGGCTGGGGTGTGGGGCGCGCTCCTACACCCGCGACCTGCACTACTCCAGCGCCTACGCGGTGGGGCCGATGAAGGTCAAGGAGATCATCCACAACTACATCGCCACCCCCGACGCCCGCTTCGCGGAGGCGTCCTGGGGCTTCGCCCTGGACGCCCAGGAGCAGCGCCGCCGCTACGCGATCCTCTCGCTCCTCAGCGACGAGGGCCTGAGCCTGGCGCAGTGGGCGGACCGCTTCGGCGGCGAGGACGCGCGTGGGGTGCTGCCGGAGCTTGGGGCGCTGGTGGCGGCGGAGCTGGCGGCGTGGGACGCCGACGGCGCCCGGGTCCGCCTCACCCCCCGCGGCGTGGAGCGCTCCGACGCCCTGGGCCCCTGGCTCTACTCGGCGGCGGTCCAGGCCCGGATCCAGGAGGCGGAGGTGCGGTGATGGGCGGCCCCGATCTGCGCATCCTCTACCGGGGGCCGCTCCTGAGCTGCAACTACGGCTGCGCCTACTGCCCCTTCGCCAAGCGCAAGAACACCCGCGCCGAGCTGGCCGAGGACCGCGCCGCCCTCCACCGCTTCGTGGACTGGGCGGAGGGGATGCGCCACCGCACCCTGGGCGTCTTGATGACGCCGTGGGGCGAGGGCCTGATCCGGCGGTGGTATCAGGAGGCGCTGGTCCGCCTCTCCCACATGCCCCACGTCCGCCGCGCGGCCATCCAGACCAACCTCTCCGGGCCCACCGCCTGGGCCGAGGCCGCCGACAAGGACGCGCTGGCCCTCTGGGCGACCTACCACCCCGAGTGGACCACGCGGCAAAAATTCCTCAACAAAGTCAAGGCCCTGGACAGCATGGGCGTGCGCCTCTCCGTCGGCGTGGTCGGCTTCGAGCGCCACCTCCCCGAGATCGAGGCCCTCCGCGCCGCCCTCCCCCCCCACATCTACCTCTGGATCAACGCCGTCAAGGACGAGCTGCCCGACCTCTCCGCCGAGGCCCGCGCCGCCTTCGAGGTCATCGACCCCCTCTACCCCGTCAACACCCACCGCTACCCCAGCCTCGGGCGCCCCTGCCGCGCTGGAGACTCGGTGATCTCGGTGCGGGGCGACGGCGACGCCTGGCGCTGCCACTTCATCCCCACCCCCATCGGCAACATCTACCAGCCCGACTTCGAGTCCCGCCTCAAGCCCTCGCCGTGCTCCGTCGAGGTCTGCCACTGCCACATCGGCTACGTCCACATGCCCGAGCGCAAGCTCTACGAGGTCTTCGGAGACGGCGTCCTGGAGCGCATCCCCGACCGCTGGCCCGCGCTAGGTTGACCAGGAGCGCCACGCCGGCAGCGGCGTCAGCGCCCGGCGCAGGTACTCCCGATCCCCCGAGAGCTCCTCCAGCGAGCGGCTCACGATCCGCCGCAGCCGCGGCAGGCTCGGCGCCAGGTTCAGCGGGCTCGGCGGGTCCTTGTAGGTCTTGTGGAAGTCCGAGAAGGGCCGGTTGGAGAGCACCCCCGGGCGCGCCACCTGCTGCACCGCCACAAAGGGCAGGTTCGTCGTCGCCGGGGTCGGCGCGAAGGCGTCCCCCGCGAAGATGAACGCGTTGCGCGACCCCAGGTTCCCCATCATCACCGACTCCCAGGCCACCCGGCTGGGCACGTTGTTGATCACCCCGCCGTCGGTGAGCCGCCAGAGGCGGTGACGCTCGAAGATCCCGTCCAGCGCGTCGATGGTGGGCGGATCGTCGTGGAAGATGTCGTAGCTGAAGAGCCCAGGCACCGAGCACGAGAACCCCACCGCCTCCACCGCGCTGAAGTCCCACGTCCCCTGATCCCGCCCGAAGACCAGCTGCTTGAGCATCCGCGGGTTGGCCGAGAGCTCCCGCACCGCGTTGAAGAAGAGCCGCGTCCGCAGCCGCAGCGAGAAGGGCGAAAAAGAGCGGCGGCTCGCCTCCTCGATGTCCCGCTGGAGCGAGCGGCTGGCGACGAAGCCCGTGCGGATCCCCGTCACGACCGCCTCCAGCCGGATCGGCAGCTCCGCGAAGGTCGGCAGCCGCCGCGTCCCCCGCAGCCGGTACATCGCCTCCGACGCCACCCGCAGCATCTGCATGTGGAACGCCCCCGGGAACCCGAAGCGCGTCGTCCCCGAGAAGGGCGAGAACACCTTCTTGAGATCGAAGGTGTCCGGGATGACGGTCGCCATCAGCTCCGGGTCGTAGTGCGGCTCCATCGCCCGGAAGAGCCCCAGGAGGCTCCCCATCGACGCCCCCACGATCAAGCGCGGCCTCACCCCCAGCCGCTCCACCAGCTCGAAGGCCCCCAGGTGCGCGTAGCCGCACCCCCCGCCGCCGCCCAGCACCAGGACCAGCTCCTTGTGCTGAAGCTCGCGGTCGAGGTGCTCCGCCCCGAAGTCCATCACGAAGTGATCCAGCAGGCGCTCCCGCGCCGACGCCATGCGATGATCGATCGAGGGGCAGAGGCTCCGCAGCTCGCCGCCGTCGATCTTGCCGTCCGGGCGGATCGCCGCCCGGAGCCGCTCCTGAAGCCAGCCGCGGAAGGGGGCCACCACGCCGTCCACCTCCACGTCATACCCCTCCGGGGTCCGCAGCAGGCACATCCGCCCAAGCGCCAGCGCCCAGCGGATCAGCGCCTCCTGGCGCGGGTGCAGCAGATCGGGCTCGCGCACGAGCCCCATGAGCAGCTCCCGCTCCAGGTTCATCAGATCCGCGATCTTGATGTGAAAACGGCCGACGGCTGACACAACACCTCGCGCCTGGGGTGACTCGACGCCTGCGGCGTCTCCTCCCGCGTGCTCAAGCGGTGACGCCTCTTGCATGTGCGCTGCTGCTTTCATGCGGCGCCTCACCTCGCGGTGGTGTACTCTCCTCGCGCGAGCCCGCCGACGCCCTGGGCGTACAGCGTGACTGCACAGTTACAAAAGTAGCACAACCCAGCGACGCCCCCCAAGCCTTTCGACGCCGCAGGCCATTGTCTGCGGCGAGCGCCCTGCGTCCAGAAATACACCGCTGCCCCACGCCATGATCCGCAACCGCCTCATCGCCGCCTTCCTCGTCCCGACGCTGGCGCTCCTGGCCCTCCTGGGCGCCTTGATCGACCGCGAGGCCGAGCGCGCGCTGGAGGAGGAGCTGGGACACCGCCTGGTCGGCGTCGCCCAGGCCACCGTCGGCAACCTCCCCGACCGCGACCCCGAGCGCATCGCGCGCCTGGAGGCCGACGACCAGGCCACCCTCCAGCGCCTCCGCGAGCGCCTCCTCCGGGTCCAGCAGGCCACCGGCGCCCAGCGCGTCTTCCTCTTCCAGCGCACCCCCGAGGGCCGCTTCCGCGCCCTCGTGGACACCCGCCCCGAGGTCCGCTTCGGGGACCAGCTCTACGAGATCGAGGCCGACGCCGTCGAGATGGAGCGGGTCTTCTCCGGCAGCGGCCAGGGCGCCTCCTCCGTCCTCTTCACCGGCCACGACGGCGCCTTCTACAAGAACGGCTACGCCCCCATCAGCGACCAGGGCCGCGTCGTCGCCGCCCTCGGCGTCGAGGGCAGCGCCAGCTACTTCGCCGTCCTGGGCGAGTTCCGCGGCGCCCTCCTCGCCTTTGGCGCCCTCGCCTTCGTCCTGGTGATCCTCACCTCCGTGCTCGTCGCCCGGACGATGACGCGCCCCATCGACGCCCTCGTCACCGCCGCGCGCCGCTTCGGGCGCGGCGATCTCACCCAGGACGTCGATCTCCAGCGCCGCGACGAGTTCCAGACCCTCGCCTGCGCCTTCAACGAGATGCGCGCCGACCTCCTCGACCGCGACGAGCAGATGCAGCTCATGCTCTCCGGCATCGCCCACGAGGTCCGCAACCCCCTCGGCGGCATGGAGCTCTTCTGCGGCCTCCTGGCCGAAGAGATCGAGCCCGCCTCACCCCAGGCCGAGTACGTCGGCAAGGTCCGCAAGGAGCTGGACTACCTCAAGCGCGTCGTCAACGACTTCCTCGACTACGCCCGGCGACGCGCCCTGGAGCTGGAGCGCCGCGCCGCCCGCGACCTCCTCACCGAGATCACCAGCCTCCTCACCTGGGACCTCGCCGCCAGCGGCGCCACCCTCCGCGAGCCCGACCTCGACCCCGAAGACCTCGACCTCACCGTGGACTGGGAGCGCCTCCGCCCCGTCCTCATCAACCTCGTCCGCAACGCCGCCGCCGCCTCCCCCCAGGGCGGCGTCGTCACCCTCAGCGCCCGCCTCGCCGCCGACCCCGCCCCCGAGCGCCTCGACGCCCTCGCGCGCTACCAGGCCTGGCGCGCCATCCTCCCCCCGCCCCAGGACACACCCCACCCCGGACCCTGGAGCGTGATCACCGTGGCCGATCAAGGCCACGGCGTCGCCGCCGACCAGCTGGAGCAGATCTTCAAGCCCTTCTTCACCACCCGCGAGAAGGGCTCCGGCCTCGGCCTCGCCTTGACCACCCGCTGCGTCGAGGAGCACGGCGGCGCGCTCTACGTCGCCTCGACCCCCGCAGGCGCGGGCGCCGAGCAGGGCACCTGCATGTTCCTCCTCCTCCCCTTCAAGGAGAGCCTCGAACGCGCTAAGATGGTCATCCCAGAAGGCTGGCTCGGCTAGCCCCGGCCCCACACGCCACGTCCCACACGGAGGCTCCCCCCTCATGGCCCGCATCCTCGTCATCGACGACAACGACACGCTCCGCGAGGGCGTCGCCCAGGTCCTCCGCAAGATGGGGCACGAGGCCATCACCGCCAACGGCGGCGCTCAGGGCGTCGCCTTCTACAAGAAGGGCGGCATCGACCTCACCATCTCCGACCTCAAGATGGACGGCGTCACCGGCATGGACGTCCTGCGCACCGTCAAGAAGCAGGACCCCCAGGCCCTCGTCATGATCATCACCGCCTTCGGCTCCATCGAGGTCGCCGTGGACGCCATGCGCGAGGGCGCCTTCGACTTCATCCCCAAGCCCTTCCCCCCCGACCTCCTCCGCACCAAGGTCGAGCGCGCCCTCAGCGTCCGCGTCCTCCAGCAGAGCACCGAGCGCCTCGCCGCCGAGAACGAGGCCCTCCGCGCCGACGCCGCCGCCAGCTACAACGCCGCCGAGTTCATCGGGGAGTCCCCCGCCATGCAGCGGGTCTTCAACACCATCCGCAAGGTCGCCCCCGCCGACTCCACCGTCTACATCTACGGCGAGTCCGGCACCGGCAAGGAGATGGTCGCCCGCGCCATCCACCAGGCCTCCCACCGCGCCGACAAGCCCTTCGTCAAGGTCAACTGCTCCGCCCTGGCCGAGACGCTCCTGGAGAGCGAGCTTTTTGGACACGAAAAAGGATCATTTACCGGCGCATTCAAGCGTAAAATCGGACGATTTGAGCTGGCCGACGGCGGGACGCTCTTCCTCGACGAGATCGGGGACATCTCCCCCACCATCCAGCTCAAGCTCCTCCGCGTCCTCCAGGAGCGCGAGTTCGAGCGCGTCGGCGGCGAGTCCACGATCCGGGTGGACGTGCGCGTGGTCACCGCCACCAACAAGGATCTGAAGGCGCTGGTGGAGCAGGGCACCTTCCGCGAGGACCTCTACTACCGCCTCCACATCATCCCGCTGACGCTGCCGCCGCTCCGGGATCGCCCCTCCGACATCCCGCTCCTGGCGCAGCACTTCATCCAGAAGCTGGCTCGCCGCACCCGCTCCTCGGTGGAGCGCGTCGCCCCGGCGGCGCTGGAGGCCCTCCAGGCCTACCCCTTCCCGGGCAACGTCCGCGAGCTGGAGAACATGATCGAGCAGGCGCTGGTCTTCGCAGACGGCGACACCCTCCAGCTCAACGACCTGCCCGCCACCATCACCCGCGACCGCCCCGACGAGCGCGCCACGATCCCCGACGGCGAGCGCCCGCTGCCGGACATCCTGGAGGAGCTGGAGCGCCAGCTCATCCTCCGGGCCTTCAAGCAGGCCGAGGGCGTCAAGACCGAGACGGCGCGCCTCCTGGGGATCAAGACCAGCGCCCTCTACTACAAGCTCGACAAGTACGGCATCGACGAGTCGGTGCTCTGAGCCATGACACGCGCGACCTGGGTGCTCTGGGTGGGCGTGGCGGCGCTCTACGCCCTCCTGGCGCCGGACGTCCTGCTGGGCGGGGACAACGCGGAGTTCGTGACGCTGGCGGCGCGCACCGGCGTCGCGCACCCGTCCGGCTACCCGCTCCATGTGCTCCTGAGCCGCGCCCTCACCGCGCTGATCCCGGCGGGCCCCATCCTGGCGGCGTCGCTGGCGACCGCCCTGGTGGGCGTCGCCCAGATCGCCGCGCTGGAGCGGGCGTGCCGCGCCTGGGGCGCGCGCCCTGCGGTGGCGACGCTGGCGGCGGCGCTCTTCGCGGTGAGCCCGCTGGCGCTGCACCTCAACACCCACGCCGAGGTCTTCGCCCTCAACGGCCTCCTGGCGGCGCTGATCCTCGGGCTCGCCGCTCCGGCGAGCCCCTGGCGCGGGGCGCGGCGCGGGCTGGCGCTGGCGGCCCTGGCGGGGCTGGCCCTCGCCAACCACCTGAGCTGCGTGACGCTGGCGCCTGTGGGCCTCTTCGGGGTCTACCTGGCCTGGCGGGAGGCGGCGGGGCGGGAGCGGGCGCTCCTGGCGCTCGGCGCGCCGCTGGCGCTCCTGGCGCCGCTTGGGCTCTACTTCACCCTCCTGCTCCCGCCCGATGACCCCTCGCTGGTGTGGGGGGTGATGCAGGGGCCTGGGGACGTGCTCCACCACGCGCTGCGCCGCGACTACGGCACCTTGCAGCTCAGCGCGCAGGGCGGCGAGGCGCGGGTCGGCGCGAACCTCCTGCTGCTGGCGGGCTCGGCGGGGGGGGCGGCGGGGGTGGCGGCGCTGGGGCTGGCGCTGCGGCGGCAGGAGCGCGCGGGGTGGGCGCTGGCGGCGGCGGCGCTCGTGAGCGGCCCGCTCTTCATCTCGCGCTTCAACATCAACCCGGACACGCTCCTGGGCGGGCACGTCGTGGAGCGCTTCCACCTGCTGCCGCTCCTGGTCCTGACGCCGCTGGCGGCGCTTGGGCTCCAGGAGGCGCTGGCGCGGCTCCCGGCCTCGGTCAGCGCGCTGGGGGAGCGGCGCGGCGCGGCGGCGCTCCTGGGCGCCGCGGCGACCGCGGCGGTGCTCCTGGCGAGCCTGCCGGGGCTCCAGGCCCGGCACAGCCCGGCGGTGGATCGCTACCTCCGGGCGTCCCTGGAGACGGCGCCGCCGAAGGCGGTGCTCCTGGGCACCGGCGATCACCGCGTCTTCGGCCTCCGCTACCTCCAGCGGGTCGAGGGGCTGCGGCCCGACGTGCTCTGCATCGACTACGCCCTCTTGACCTACCCCTGGTATCAGGCCGAGATCGCGCGCCTGCTCGGGGACGGCGCGCCGCTCATCCCCCCCGGCGAGGGCCCTGCCAGCGTCCGCATGGCGAGGCGCCTGCTGGCGACGGGGCGGCCCCTGCACCTCCTCACCACCGACATGCCCGCGATCCTGGCCGCGCTCCCCTCCCACCCGGCGCCGCTGGGCGTCCGCGTCCTGCCCCCGGACCAGGCGCCCCCGCCCCCCGAGGCGCTCCTGATCGACCTGGCCCGCGCCTACCAGCCCCTTGACCTGGACTACCCACGGCCTCACCTGGAGGACGGCTGGGCCGCCGAGGTCCACCTCCGCTACGCCGAGCCCTGGCTCGCACTTGCAAATGCCTTGCAACACTCCGGACGACCCGACCTCGCCCAGCAGGCCAGGCAGCAAGCTGACGCCCTCGCCCCGCTGGACACCGAAGCCCCTGGGAGCGCCCCGTGAAGACCACGACGCCTCGACACCTCCTCCTCGCCGCCTTCACCTTCACCTGCGCCGCCGCGCTCCTGAGCGCCGCGGAGGCCGAAGCGGAGCCCCGCGTCGCCCTCGTCATCGGCAACTCCGCCTACGCCGGGCGACCCCTCAAGAACCCCGCCCACGACGCCCGCGCCCTCTCCGCCACCCTCCGCTCCCTCGGCTTCGACGTCACCGAGGCCCACGACCTCGACCAGAAGGCCATGCGACACGCCATCGCGGACTTCGGCGCCAAGCTCAAGGACGGCGCCGTCGGCCTCTTCTACTACGCAGGCCACGGGATGCAGATCAACGGCCGCAACTACCTCATCCCCACCCAGGTCACCCTCCGCTCCGAGTCCGACGTCCAGATCGAGGCCGTAGACGCCAACGAGGTCCTCCTCCGCATGGAGGAGGCCGGCAACCCCCTCAACATCGTCATCCTCGACGCCTGCCGCGACAACCCCTTCCAGCGACGCTTCCGCTCCGCCGCAGGCGGCCTCGCCTTCATGGACGCCCCCAACGGCACCCTCATCGCCTACGCCACCTCGCCGGGGCGCGTCGCCAGCGACGGCGAAGGCGCCAACAGCACCTACACCGAGGCCCTCGTCCAGTACATGCTCACCCCGGGCCTCCGCGTCGAGGACGTCTTCAAGCGCGTCCGCACCCAGGTCCGCGAGCGCACCGACGGCGCCCAGGTCCCCTGGGAGTCCTCCTCCCTGGAGGGCGACTTCTACTTCGCCGCCGCCCAGGCCGAGGGCACCTGCCCGCCGGGGATGCAGCGCGAGGGCAACCGCTGCGTCCCCCTGATCTCCACCGCCTGCCCCCAGGGCACCTCCTTCCAGGCAGGCAAGGGCTGCGTCCCCGTCGTCCAGAGCGCCCCGCTCGCCGCCGCAGGCCCCGCCATGCCCCCCGAGCTGCTCAACGCGCGCAAGCTCCCCGCGCAGGGGCGCAGCGGCGTGGACGCCGTCTCCGCCCTCGCCTATGGCGACCTCCCCGTCCCCGAGGGCGCGCGCCTCCTCACCCGCACCCCCGAGGCCCTGGCCCTCTACATCGACGCCCAACCCGCCGAGATCGCCGCCTTCTACTACGCCCGGATGACCGAGCTCTGCGGCCCCTCCCTGGAGATGTTCCCCAACCCCTACGGCTACACCTTCCGGGCCGGGCGGATGGACTGCCCCCTCGTGATGGCCTCGGTGGTCCAGACCAACGGGAACCTGATCACCCAGCTCACCCTCAAGCAGGGCACCGTCCTGGCGGCCCCTGGCGACCTGGGCGTCTACGGCGAGCACCTCCCCCCCAACACCCGCGTCCGCCTGGTCAACAACAACCTGATCACCTACCAGACCCTCGAACCCGTAGAAAAAGTAGTAGAATTTTATAATAAAAAATACACAAACCAGCCGCCCGAGCTGCGCCTCAACCCCGGCACCGACCCCACCAACGCGCGCCGCCCCACCCTCCAGATCAGCTCCAGACGCCCCCAGGAGATCTGGCAGTCCATCTACGTCAAGGTCCACCCCGAGCGCCAGATGACCGGCAAGGACTCCACCGAGATCATCGTCAGCCTCAAGCCCCCCGCCGCGCCCTGATCACCACACCACCCGCACATCCTCCAGCCGGATCGACGCGCTCCCGTCCGACGCGCGGCGCAGCCCCGAGAGCCGCGCCCGCCCATAGGTGGCGTACTCCTCCCAGGTGAAGGTCCCCTCCCGCCCCGAGGCCAGCTTGAACGTCCACTGCCTCACCTCCCCCGTCTGGGGATCGAAGGCGTAGGTGTAGCGGTCCCCCGGCGTCACCCCCACCCCCGCGTAGCTGACCACCAGCCGCCCCGCCGCGTCCAGCTCCCGCGTCGCCCCGGCGTCCAGGCTCTTGGCCGGCGCGATCAGCCAGAAGCTGTCGTTGATGAACGCCGCCCACGCCGCCGCAGCCACCCCCGGGTCTACACCCGGCGCCACCCGCGCCCACGAGGACGCGCTCCCTGCCGGGTCCGCCACCCACGGCGACGGGTCCTCCGTCAGCAACCCCTCAAAGCGCACCGTCCCCTCCGGCAGCGTGACGTGCAGCACCCCGCGCGTCGGCGCCCACCAGAAGCGCCGCCGCACCACCTCCTGGCCGCCGCGCTCCACCGCGAAGGTGAAGCCCACCTCCTCGGCCTGGTAGAGATCTCCCGTAGACGCCGCCAGCGAAGCCGCCGCCGCGTCAGGCGAGGCGGTGTCCACCGGCTGCGGCGCCCAGGCCGCAGCGCCGCGCTGCGACGGCGCCGGCAGGCAGGCCACCAGCCCGCCAGAGAAGAGGACGACCACCGCGAAGATCCACGGAGAGGCGATGCGCTGCATGAGGCTCCTTAGCATGTGTGCCCCCCGCCGAGGCTGCTGTTGATCGGGTCCAGAGCAGACCCCGCCCCGGAGATGCGCCCAAGCCTGCGCGCGGTGCAAGCCCTCGCCTCGCTGCGGCGCCTCTGGTATACCCTGAGCCCGGAGAAGCAACCCTCGCAGCGGAGCCCACGCGGCATGTCCCCCAGCCACTATGAACTCCTGCTCCTCCTCGGTCAGGCCGACGGGGCACGCCTCTGGCTGGCGCGCGAGACCAACGTGGGCCTCTCACGCCTGGTCCGCGTCAAGGAGGTCGATCAGGGCGCCGTCGATCAACACGCCCTCGCCGCCTGGCTGGAGATCGCCCGCGACCTCCGACACCCCACCCTCAACCCCATCACCGACACCGAGGAGGAGCCCGACGGCCGACGCTTCATCGTCGAAGAGTGGCTCCGCGGCGAGCCCCTCACCTGGGTCCTCCGCCAGCTCCGCGACGAGGCCGTCCCCCCAGACCACGCCCTCGCCCTCCACATCACCGCCGAGCTGGCC